>JAQUKQ010000018.1 GCA_028718985.1 Desulfobulbaceae bacterium
CCACCCCGTGCACCCGGGACCGAAAATTCCTTTGAGCCCTACGACGCAGCAAATAGTGGGCTTGCGGTGAATTTTAATGCGATTACTATCGAGGTTGCAGCGGATGGTACGGTGCGCTCGGCAGAGCAGCAAACGCCTCTGCTGCCGGTGATGACCGCCGTTGGCGCTACATTGTCGCCGGGTATCCATCGAGTTAATCTCTCTCAACAGCTTGCCAGGATTAGCGCCTATGTCGGAGAACTGTTTCAGGCGTTTTTGAGTCGGCAGGGGGTGGTATGTTCAGGCGCTGTTCGTACTGGCAAGGTACCGGAGAGTGCTAGACTTCTGTATCGTCACCTGTCGTCGTTCACTCTTCTTGAAGTGGTTGGCAAGATGATGCACTATTCGAATAACTTTATTGCCAATCAACTGTTTCTCTCTTGCGGGGCAGAGGTTTACGGCGGTCCGGCCACTTGGCGAAAGGGAGCGCAGGCTTTGTCGGCGTTTCTCCTTGCGAGTGAAATCAGTAAGGGGAACTTTCAGGTCAAGGAAGGCTCCGGCCTTTCACGAGAAAACAAAATCACAGCGGCAGCGCTCCTTCGTTTGCTCAAAGCCTTTGCGCCATACGCCCATCTGTTGCCGAAAATGCAAGATCGTTTGTTGAAGTCCGGAACCTTGACCGGGGTTTACTCCTACGCAGGCTATTTTGTTAACGGAGCAGATCTTGACCCATTTGTGCTGATCCTTAACCAGTCCACAAACGTTCGATCCCAAGTGCTCGATCGTTTGGAGATGCGTTACCGAGCCCTCTGAGTACGTTTTTTCCGACCCTGGGGAATCTACCTATTGCTTTCCGTTTGACAATCCAGTATTTTTTTCAGGTTTTATTTTTTAGACAGCCCTGAACGACACATAGACCGTGCTGTCCGAGTGGGGGAGTGCAGAACGCACGTATCCTTTGACGGGATTCAAGAAATTCCTGTTACCAAAATTGAAATTATTACCCTAAATTTACATAAGTTATTCTTTATTCAAATCAACAGGAAATGGAGGAAAACATGGTTCTTGACCCGACCAAACATGCTGACTGGGAAATCGCAGAAGAGGCCGAAAGCCGGATGAAAACCGTTTACGAGCTTGGTGAGAAGTTGGGCCTCAACAAGGAGGAGCTTCTTCCTCATGGCCATTATGTTGCCAAACTCGATTACCGGGCCATTCTGAATCGCTTGAAAGATCGGCCTGATGGCAAGTATGTTGATGTTACCGCGATTACCCCGACCCCATTGGGTGAGGGCAAATCCACCTGCGCTATGGGCTTGGTGCAAGGCTTGGGACGGCGTAACAAGAGCGTGGTTGGCGCTATCCGTCAACCCTCCGGCGGTCCTACCATGAACATCAAAGGCAGCGCCGCCGGTGGCGGTTTGGCTCAGTGTATCCCATTGACCCCATTCTCCTTGGGCTTGACCGGTGATATTAATGCCATCATGAACGCCCATAACCTGGCCATGGTCGCACTTACCTCTAGGATGCAGCACGAGTGCAACTACACGGATGAGCAGCTTGGCAAGCGTGGGTTACGTCGTCTTGATATTCATCCTAAGAAGGTGGAAATGGGCTGGGTGATGGACTACTGTGCGCAGTCTTTGCGGAATATCACCATCGGTCAAGGTGGCCCGATGGATGGCATGACCATGCAGTCCAAATTTGCTATTGCCGTCAGCTCTGAAGTGATGGCTATCCTGTCGGTGGCTCGTGACCTGAAGGACATGCGGGAGCGCATGGGCCGTATCGTCGTAGGCTACGATCGTCAGGATCGTCCGGTGACCACCGAAGATCTGGATGTAGCCGGTGCGATGACCGCTTGGATGGTTGAAGCCTTGAACCCAAACCTCTTGCAGACCATCGAGGGTCAGCCGGTAGTTGTTCATGCCGGGCCTTTTGCCAACATCGCTATCGGTCAATCCTCGGTTATTGCCGACCGGGTTGCCTTGAAGCTGGCAGATTATAACGTGACGGAAAGTGGCTTTGGCGCCGATATCGGTTTTGAGAAATTCTGGAACCTGAAGTGTCGTTTCAGTGGTTTGAAGCCGAATTGCGCCGTGGTTGTAGCGACCATACGTGCCTTGAAGTGCCATGGTGGCGCACCGATTCCTGTGCCTGGAAAACCGATGCCTGCTGAGTATGGCAAGGAGAATGTCGGTTGGGTCGAGCAGGGTTGCGTCAACCTCCTGCACCACATCGAAACGGTCAAGAAGGCCGGCATCAATCCGGTTGTCTGCATCAACGCCTTCTATACCGATACCGATAACGAGATCAAGGCCGTGCGCCGCCTCTGTGAAGCCGCTGGAGCCAGAGTCGCCTTGTCGAAACATTGGCAGTATGGTGGAGACGGTGCTTTGGAATTCGCCGATGCTGTTGTCGATGCCTGTGAAGAGCCAAATGACTTCAAGTTCCTTTATGACCTTGAGACACCGCTCAGCAAGCGCATTGAATTGATTGCCACTGAGGTCTACGGTGCCGATGGCGTCAGCTACACCCCAGAGGCTCAGGTTAAGTTGAAACGCATGGAAGCTGATCCCGATCTTAAGGAGATGGGGACCTGCATGGTCAAGACCCATCTCAGCCTCTCTCACGATCCGACGAAGAAGGGTGCCCCCAAGGGCTGGACCTTGCCGATCAGGGATATCTTGACCTACAAAGGTGCGGGCTTTGTCGTGCCGGTGGCAGGAGCTATCAGCCTGATGCCGGGTACCGCTTCCGATCCTGCCTATCGCCGTATCGATGTCGATGTCGAGACTGGTCGGGTGAAAGGCGTTTTCTAGTATTCTGCTCTCGCCCCACGCGCCTGCGTGGGGACGAGGAAGTATCGGATAGACAATGGGGCACTGGAATCGTTTCCAGTGCCCCATTGCTTTGTGTAGGTTGAAAGTAAAAACCCTTAGGCTTCTCTATGTTGCAAATCAATAATCTCAGCCTCCAGTTTGGCAATAAGCACCTCTTCAAGGAACTCTCGGTACGGTTAAATCGAGCCGATCGGGTTGGTCTGGTCGGGGTCAATGGCACTGGCAAGTCGACCCTGCTCAAGATGATGGTAGGTGATATTGAAACGGATTTCGGTGTCATCAGTCGCTCTAAGCAGGCCACCATCGGCTATCTTCCCCAGGAGATCGACCCCTTTCCGCCTGGCCGTACCCTATATCAGGAGGCGAGAACGGCTTTTGAGCACCTCCTTTTTTTGCAGGATGAGTTGCAGCGTATCAATCATTCGCTGAGCCATGAAGATCCAAAGTCTTCTCTTTTCGCGGATCTGCTCGAGCAACAGGGGGAACTGCAGCAACAGCTCGATGCCTCGGACATCTTTCATATTGACGCCCGGATCGAGAAGGTGCTGACGGGATTAGGCTTTTCAAAGGCCGACCAGGAGAAGGATTGCAATGATTTCAGCGGTGGTTGGCAGATGCGCTTGATGCTCGCCAAGTTGCTCTTGACCTGCCCAAGTTTTCTCTTTCTCGACGAGCCGACCAACCATCTTGATATCGAATCACTGACCTGGCTTGAGAGCTTTTTACAAAACCATAACGGTGCCCTGGTCATCATTTCGCATGACCGCACCTTTCTGGACAACCTGACCAACCTGACGTGGGAGCTGAGTCTAGGAAAACTTACGGTCTATAAGGGCAATTATACAAGCTATGTCGAGGAGAAGGCGATCCGGCAGCAAGTCAATCTGGCTTCATACAACAATCAGCAGGCCAAGATCGAGCAGACCATGCGTTTTGTTACCAGGTTCCGGGCAAAATCGACCAAGTCCAAACAGGTGCAAAGTCGACTCAAGCTTTTAGGTAAGATGGATCGCATCGAGATTGAGGACAGCGAAACGGCGATCAGCTTCCGTTTCCCTCCGTCTGCTCCCAGCGGACGTTTGGCAATTTTAGTCGATGGTGTCAGCAAAAGTTTCGATGGCAGGACAATTATCCAAAATATCCATATCGAGATCAATCGTGGGGATAAGGTGGCGATCATCGGGGTCAACGGTGCCGGCAAGTCGACCTTGGTGAAGCTCTTGGCAGGGATACACAAACCGGACGAGGGTGAGATCAGGCTTGGTCATAACGTCAAACTCTCGTACTTTGGCCAACATCAGGCCAAGGACCTTGATCCGCAGTATACCGTTTTGCAGACCATGGAGATGGTGGATGCCGACAAGACCGTGACCGGTATCCGTTCGCTGCTCGGGGCCTTTCTCTTTCGCGGTGATGAGGTGGATAAAAAGGTGATGGTGCTTTCCGGCGGCGAAAAGAGTCGTTTGGCCCTTGCCAAAATGATTGCCAGTCCAGCTAATCTTTTGGTCATGGATGAGCCGACCAACCACCTCGACATGATGTCACAGGATATTTTGCAAACGGCCATGGCTCAATACGATGGCTCGATCCTGGTGGTCTCTCATAACCGCTTCTTTCTCGATGCCTTTGTCAATAAGGTGTTGGAGATTAAGGATGGTCAAGCCACCATGTACGATGGCAATCTCACCTACTACCTCGATAAAGTGAAGCAGGAAGCCATGTCCGCTGCGACGCTGGCGGGCAATCTCCCGAGAGAGAAACAGACGCAAGGAGAGGCGGAGTCACCACAAGCCGCGGCCGATGGGGGAAGTATCTCCCGCCTCTCGGGCAAAGAGGCCAGGCAGGCTAAGGCTAGGTTGCGGGAAGAGAGAAACCGCAAGCTTGGTCCTTTGAAAAAAGCGATTGGCGAGATGGAAAAAGAGATTGCCGAGCTTGAGACGCAAAAGTCGACGCTAGAGGCTGCTTTGATGGACCCGGAGCTGTACCAGGATCAGAACGCCTTCGCCGAAAAGAGTATCTTGCACAAGAAAACGACGGATCGCCTGGAGAGGCTCTACCCGAAATGGGAGAGTGCCCAAGAGGAGCTTGAGCAACTTGAAGGGGTCTTTGAGGATAGCGATGCTTGAAAAATCGCTGCAATAAAGGGATATTGTTACTGATCTGCCCCTGCTATGCTCAAGGCCACGGCCTCGGCAATCTTGATGCCATCGACCGCCGAGGAGAGGATGCCGCCGGCGTAGCCTGCACCTTCACCAGCTGGGTAGAGGCCCTTGGTGTTGATGCTCTGTAAATCAAGGTCGCCTCTTTTGATGCGGATGGGGGATGAGGTACGGGTTTCGACCCCGGTCAAGACGGCATCGGCTAAATCAAAGCCTGGGATTTGCTTGGCGAAGGCGGGGAGTGCCTCACTGATGGCGGCAATGGCATACTCCGGCAAGGCGGTGCTGAGATCGCACAGGTGCACACCAGGAGTATAGGATGGCTTGACGCGCCCCAGGGTGCTCGAAGGCCTGCCTGCCAGGAAATCGCCGAGCAACTGGCCCGGCGCGTGGTACTCTCCTCCCCCCAAATCAAAGGCGCGTGACTCCCAGAAGCGTTGAAACTCCATGCCGGCCAGTGGGCCATCAGGGTAATCCTCTGGCGTAATGCCTACCACGATGCCGCTGTTGGCGTTTCGTTCCTTGCGCGAATATTGACTCATGCCGTTGGTTACCACCCGACCCGATTCGGAGGTGGCGGCAACGACGGTGCCGCCTGGACACATGCAGAAGCTGTACACCGAACGGCCATTGCTTGCGTGATGCACCAGTTTGTAGTCGGCGGCGCCGAGCAGTGGGTGGGCAGCGTTTTTGCCGTGCCGGCTACGATCGATGAGCGACTGCGGGTGCTCGATGCGAAAGCCAATGGAAAAGGGTTTTGCCTCAAGCGAGATGCCGCGGCGATGTAGCATCTCGAAGGTGTCACGGGCGCTGTGGCCGATGGCAAGTATCAGGTGATTGCACCGGATGTGCTCGCCGTTCGCCAGGATCACGGCGTGCACCTGGCCGTCAACAAGCTCAATATCCTCCAGCCGGCTTTGGAAGCGAATCTCGCCGCCTAAAGCTTGGATGGTGGCCCGCATCTTTTCGACCACGCCGACCAGGCGGAAGGTGCCGATGTGCGGTTTGCTGACATAGAGAATCTCTGGTGGAGCCCCGGCCCGGACAAATTCGCGCAATACCTTTCTGCCGTAATGCTTGGGATCTCTGATCTGGGTGTGCAGCTTGCCGTCGGAGAATGTCCCTGCGCCACCTTCGCCAAACTGTACATTGGATTCTGGATGTAGCACCCCCTTCCGCCAGAGGCCAAAGGTGTCCTTGGTTCGTTCACGCACGGCTTTGCCGCGTTCGAGGAGCAGCGGTTTGAAACCGGACTGGGCGAGGATGAGTCCCGCGAACAGTCCAGCTGGTCCCATGCCAATGATGACAGGCCGCAAGTGTGGTGTTTTCGGCGCCTGGGCGACAAAGTGGTAGCTTGTGTCTGGCGCGGGTTTGAGATGCGAATCATTTTTGAAACGTTCGGCAATTTCCGCTTCGTTTTGCAGTTCAAGATCGACTGTGTAGATGAAGAAGATGGAGTGTGATTTGCGCGCATCGACGCCGCGTCGTACAATTGTCAGGTTGAGCAGGCGATTTTTTTCAACGGCGAGTCGTTGCAGGACGGCTGTCTCAAGCGCCTCTTCGCCGTGGTCAATGGGAAGTTTCAGTTCGGTAAGTCGCAGCATGGCATCGTTGCTTGACGGAGAGTGATAAAGAGAGTCAGGGGCCTTGTCAGTGACAACACTACAAAAAAAATGCGCAAAGGCCAAGGATAGGTTTCGCTGTGATTGTTTTGTAGCCCGAAAAAAAGGAGTATCGCCTTGCCTCAGATGCCAAGTCGGATTATATGAAGATATCTCATGGGTAGGCAGGTTTTTTATTTACAATAAACGCTTAACTTTCGACAAGAGTGAAAGCGTTGGGAAGTCATTCTGAGATGAGACTGGGAGCACGATCAAAAATTCTACCCAATAACCATTACACTAGAGGGATATATCATGAGTAGTTCATGCGGTTCATGTGACAGTAAAAAATCAAGTTGTCCATCCTCATCGTCTCAATCACAGGCGCAAGCACATATCGCCCAGCAGGAAGTTGCCATCAAGACATCGCTTGCCAAAATCAAGCATAAGATCCTTGTGATGAGTGGCAAAGGGGGAGTTGGCAAAAGCACGGTCTCTACCAATTTGGCTATGGGCCTTGCCAAAAGAGGACATAAGGTAGGCTTGATGGATGTGGATCTGCACGGACCCGACATCTGCCGGATGCTCAACTTGGAACAGAGCCTGCACGACGCAGAAAAGGGGACTGGCGGACTGTTGCCGCCGATTCAAGCGGCTGAAAATCTGAAGGTCGTCTCGCTGGAATACATGATGGAGGATCGGGATGATCCGATCATTTGGCGCGGTCCTTTGAAAATCCAGGCTATTCGTCAGTTTGTTGCCGATATCGATTGGGGAAATTTGGATTATTTGATTATCGATGCTCCTCCTGGTACTGGCGACGAGCCGTTGACCATCGCCAACATGATCCCCGACGCACAGGCCTTGGTGGTGACCACACCGCAGGAGATCGCCCTGGCTGATGTGCGCAAATCGATCAATTTCTGCCATCAGGTCAAGATGCGTATCGTCGGTCTGGTTGAGAACATGAGCGGGCTCATCTGCCCTCACTGCAATAAGGTGGTCGATGTCTTTAAGAGCGGTGGTGGTGAGAAGACGGCCAAGCAGTTCAAAATCAATTTCCTGGGAAGAATTCCCATGGACCCGCGGGTGGTGGTGGGCGGCGATGACGGCACACCGTATCTCAGTTCGGCGTTGGAAAGTCCGGCGATAGCCGCCTTTGGCGCAATGATCGACAATGTTCTTAAACAGCAGGAACCGACCAAGCCTATCTCGCTCAATAACGCGAGCTGTGGTTGTGGCGGTGGGGGTTGTGATCCCAATAAGTGTGATTGCTAATCATGCTGGGTGTGCATGGTGCCTCATGCACCCCGGATTTGTGCTGCTCTCCGCTTACGAAAACCAAAAGGAAACCTCATGATCATTCAACAATTGATTGTTGGCACCATGGCTGTCTGTTGCTATTTGATAAGTTGCGAGGAAACTAAGATAGCAGCGGTGATTGACCCTGGTGGCAATGAAGAACAAATCCTGGCCGCCGCCAAGGCCAAAGGTTTGAGCATCAAATATATCATCAACACCCATGGCCATGCCGACCACGATTGCGGCAACGGTGTTATCAAGGCTGCGACCGGCGCTAAAATCATCATCCATGCCAAAGACGCCGAGTTTTTTGCCCGGCCGGACGTCAAAGAGTACTTCTCTGTCCTTGGACTGCCCGCCTCGCCGCCAGCCGATCAAACGGTAAACGATGGCGATGTGATTACGATCGGGAAAGTGAAATTGACTGTTATCCATACCCCTGGGCATACGCCGGGCGGGATCTGCCTCTATTCGGCTCCTAACCTGTTCACTGGCGACACACTCTTTGTCGGTGGTGTGGGGCGCACGGATTTTCCTGGCGGTGATACTGCGACCCTCATGCACTCGCTTCGTCACAAACTCTTGACATTACCCCATGAAACCAAGATTTGGCCTGGCCATGGTTATGGTGGAGACTCCTCGACCCTTGCCAAGGAAGCCAAGTCTAATCCCTATCTGAATGGGGATTTTTAGGCGATGCGGGAGATCGTCCTTGGGACAGCCGGTCATGTCGATCACGGCAAGACCAGTCTGATCCGCGCCCTCACTGGCATTGACACTGATCGCCTCAAAGAAGAGAAACGGCGTGGGATTACTATTGAGTTGGGCTTTGCCTTTCTTGATCTGCCCTGCGGCCATCGGCTGGGTATCATTGATGTGCCGGGGCATGAGAAATTTGTCAAAAATATGGTGGCAGGGGCGGCTGGTATCGACTTGGTGGCCTTTGTGGTGGCAGCTGACGAAGGGATCATGCCCCAGACCAGAGAACACTTCGAGATCTGCTCTCTCCTTGGTGTGAAACGGGGTCTGATTGTCATCACCAAAATAGACATGGTGGAGGCCGATTGGCTGGAGATGGTGCAGGACGAGGTCCGTCAGTTCTGTGTCGGCAGCTTTCTGGAAGAGGCCCCCATGCTGCTGGTCTCCTCAGTCAGCGGCCAAGGGATCCCTGCGGTTAAAGAGGAGTTGGATCGCCTAATCCGTAGTGCCGATTTTGCCGAGGCCTTTGGCCCCTTTCGGCTGCCGGTTGATCGAATTTTCAGCATGAAGGGCTTTGGCGCAGTAGTTACCGGTACCTCCATCTCCGGCCGTATCAAGGTAGGCGATGATGTCTGTCTCTATCCACGTCTGCAACCCGCCAAGATCCGCGGCATTCAGGTGCACGGGCAGGATGTGTTGGAGGTTGAGGCCGGTCATCGTACCGCCATCAATCTGCAGGGATTGGAAAAGGAGTTTGTGGCTCGTGGTGACATTCTAGCCTCGCCGCATAGTTTGCTGCCTTCCTATATGCTCGACGCTGAGTTTTCCTACCTGTCGAGCAATGCAAAACCGTTGAAAAATCGCACCCGAGTACGGGTTCATCTCGGCACCGCCGAAATTATGGGGCGGCTGGTGCTGCTGGAGCAGGAGGAGGCCAGGCCCGGTGAGCGGCTGAATGTGCAGGTTCTGTTGGAAGAGGCGGTCGGTACCTGGCCTGGCGATCACTATGTGGTCAGGAGTTACTCGCCGGTGCAGACGATTGGCGGTGGCGTTGTCTTAAATAACGCACCAGGCCGTAAACGCAGACGCTTCAAGGAGATCAATAAGGAAATTTTTGCCTTGTATCATGCGGGGGCAGCAGACGCCTTGGCGGTCTTTCATCTGGACGAGAGTGGGATCCTTGGTATGACCTTCAATGCGCTGGAGATTCGCCTTGGCATCTTCGGCAAACGGCTGAAAAAAATCCTCGAACGCCCCATCTCGACCAGCGATATACTCATTATCGACTCCGATCGTCAGTGGATGGTCAGTGCCAAGACGATGACTCATCTGAAGGAGGAGACGCTTGCGATTTTGGCCCTTTCGCATCAGGAGAATCCCTTGAAGGAGGGTATGGTCAAGGAGGAGTTGCGCACCCGACTGGCGCAGGGATTAGAGGCAAAGCTTTTTCAGTTGGTGATCAATAGCCTGGTCAAAGAGGCAAAGGTCGTGCAAGAGGGGGCAACGGTTCGCTTGATCGGACATCAAGTTGCCCTGAAAGAGGATGAGCAGAGTGCCCGCCGCGAATTGGCGGCCCTCTTGCAAAATGCCGCCCTCACCCCGCCCACCAAGAAAGAAATTATCGTTGAACTCAGCAAATATTCAAAGACCCTGACCTTGCAGATTCTGGAACTCATGGTTCGTGATCAACAGGTCATCAAGGTCAGTGAAGATCTCTATTTCGATCAACAAGCCTTGTCCTCCCTACAGGATAGGTTAGTTGCCTTGTTGACGAAAGAGGGCGAGATGGATGCCCAAGGCTTTAAGACCTTGACCGGCGTCTCCCGTAAGTATTCGATCCCGTTGCTTGAGTATTTCGACAAATTGAAGATCACCATCCGGGTGGGAGACAAACGGGTTTTGCGGGGACGGTAGGAGTTTCCATGAATTTAACGATGGCAAATAATGACGTGAGTGCAGGAATACAGGTGTTTCAATCGATACGATAGTTGGCAATACTGGTGGGCTGAAAACTGCCCAGACGCAGGCCTTGGAGAGGATTCTCCGGCGACGGGTGTCCCCTGATTTGATGATCAGTGCCGAACTGGCTCGCGACCTCTCCCGGCTCTCCATGGAGCTGGGCCGTCAGCTCGGCGTGCTTATCGACCGTACTGGCCGCATTGAAGTGGTGATTGTTGGCGATAAAAAAGAGATCATGATCCCGGTGTTGCCGATGGTACGTTCGGCCGGCGGGAGACTCAAGGGCTTGCGCTGTGTCCATACCCATTTGAATGGAGAGGGAATCAGCGAAGATGACCTTATGGATCTGCTCTTTTTGCGTCTTGATTTGATGGTGGTTATTAAGGTGCAGGAGGATGGCTTGCCTGAACGGCTCTATCCTGCTCATTTGGCTCCTCAGCAGAGAGATGGCAAGAACTGGTCTTTTTTGCCGCCGGTTGTTCCCTCGCAGCAGGAGCCGACCTGTCTTGACATTATCAGCGACATTGAAGGCCAGTTTGCCAAGTTCCAGCCGCTGTCCAAGATCGATGCCGGTCGCGACCGAGCGATCTTGATCAGCGTCAGCTCGCAGGGCAAGGCGCTGGCCCAGGACTCGATGGACGAACTGGTGGAGCTCGCCAAATCAGATGATGTCGTCGTTCTCGATACCGTCATTCAACGTCGGCATAAAGCCAGCCCGCATTTCATTATCGGCCGCGGCAAGTTGGGTGAGGTTATGTTAAAAGCACTCCTGCTGAACGCTAACCTCCTGGTCTTTGATCAGGAGCTAAACGCCAGCCAGACGCACTCTATTATCAAACACACCGAACTTCGGGTTATTGACCGTACCCAGCTCATCCTAGATATTTTTGCCCGCCGCGCCCTCTCCCGTGAGGGCCAGGTGCAGATCGAGATGGCACAGCTTAAGTACATGCTGCCCCGTTTGGAGAGTCGAGACGACGCTTTGTCACGGTTGTCGGGCGGCATCGGCACGCGTGGGCCGGGCGAGACCAAGCTTGAAGTCGATCGTCGTCGGATCAAGGATCGTCTGGCCAAATTAGAGGACAAACTCAAGACGATAAGTAAGGAGCGGCATCATCGACGCGAGCGGCGGCGCAAGAAGGATGTACCGGTTATTTCGTTGGTTGGCTATACCAACGCCGGCAAATCGACTTTGCTTAATGCCCTGACCAAGAGCAAGATCCTTGCTGAGGATAAACTGTTTGCGACCCTTGATCCGACCAGCCGCCGCCTGAGATTTCCGGAAGATGTCGAAGTGATTATCACCGATACGGTAGGTTTTATCCGTGATCTGCCGAAGGAACTACTCAAGGCTTTCCAGTCCACCTTGGAAGAGCTGCATGAGGCCGATGTCCTGGTGCATGTGGTTGATGTCAGTAATCCCAGATGCGAGGATCAGATTCGGGTGGTCAACGACTTGTTGGAGGATCTTGACCTCTACCTGCCAACGTTGATGGTGTTTAACAAGATCGATCTGGCTGATCCGGAAGTGGTCGCGCCTCTTGCCGCGCACTATCAGGCGGTGCCGGTCTGCGCCTTGCGCCAGGAGACGTTCGCAGAATTTTTGAACCGGGCTCGTGATCTTGTTGTCGGCAAGTCGCGTTTACAGGGGTAAGGTCTGATGAAGACGGCGCGAAATAAGGCATGGTGCCTCATGCTGCTGATCTCTCTCGTTTTTGCGCGGCAGGCCTGCGCCCGTGAGGTTATGCTCCGCGATATTGTGGTGACCAACTCAAGCTCTGATCTCCTCCTTTTTCTGAAGATGATTGATCCGTTCTCGCCTGAAGTCATTGATGGGGTTCAAAATGGACTGACGGCGACCTTTACCTACGAGATCCATCTGCATTTGGTGCGGGAGGATTGGCCTGATAAGGAGGTGTTTAGCGGCCAACTTGATCATACCATGACCTATGATCCACTAAAAAAGGAGTACCATCTGCAGCTCAGTGAAAACAGCGTGGAGGAGGTTGTGACCGATAGTGTTGACAAGGCTAAGGTGGCGATGGCTGAGTTGAATGGGGTGAAGCTCTTGCCGCTAGCCAGCCTGCAGCCCGACAGACAGTATATCCTCAAGGTCCGGGCGACCCTGGCCAAGAAGACATTGCCTTTGCGACTTCACTACCTGATCCCGTTCAGCAGCTTTTGGAACGTTAGCACCGACTGGTACACGGTGGAGTTCCGTTTCTGAGGTAACTGCCCGGTATTGATGGACTGTGGGATGTTGCAACTTTGTTTTGTGTGTGAGCTCTGTGATTGAAAACTCACCCCGTGTTTACGCTCTTAGGAACCATTCATGCAATCATCCCTTGATAATGATTTAGCCCTGCACCGCAAGCGACGTCAACGGCGAATCAGGGTTGTTATTGCCGTTTGTCTCTCTCTCTTTCTCGTCCTCACTTTTCTTGAAAATCGGGTTTTTCAGTTGGGGACGGTGCCGTTTCCGGTCAGTGGCAATGTCTTGGTTTTTGCATTGATCAATGTCAACGTTATCCTCCTCCTGCTTATGGTGTTCTTTACCATGCGCAACTTGGTGGAGTTGGTCTTTGATCGAAAACTCAAGCTGGTTGGCACCACCTTGCGGACCAAGTTGGTCATCTCCTTTGTTTCACTCTCCCTCATCCCTACCACCCTGCTTTTTTTTATCTCGCTGCAGTTTGTCTCCACCAGCATGGATTACTGGTTCAACAGCAATGTGGAGAGTTCGCTTGAGGCGTCGCTTTCTCTTGCTCAAGATGTCTATCAGGGTGTTTCCGAGAAGGTGCGGCAGGATGGTCTTTTGATCGCCGGATCCCTGTCTAAAGGGAAGGAGCGGCACTTCGCTGATGTCCAGGGGGATCTCCAATCTAAAATCACAACCTTCAAGCTTGCTGGCTTATCGGTGTTTGCTAAGAATCATCAGCAAGTCATCGAAATAAGAGGGGCGGTCGGAGATGCCGCTTTGCCTTCGATCTCGGCCGAACAGTTGCGACGGGCCTTGAGCGGTGAAAACGGCCTGATAGCGTCACAGCCTTCTGAAGCCGGCGAGTTGCTTAGGAGTCTGACCCCCTTTGAGCGGGCCGGAGAGCGCTATGTTTTGGTGACGACGGTGATGATTCCCAAGGAGCGATTGGCGAGGCTTGAGCTTATCTCCAAAGGGATTCAAGGGTATCGGCAGTTGCTGCTACTCAAACAACCGATCAAGAGCAGTTTTTTGGTGATGCTGCTGATTATTACCTTGTTAATTATTTTCAGCGCTATTTGGTTTGCTTTTTACGTGGCAGGCGGGCTGACCCGGCCGATGGCGAAACTGTCGCAAGGGATCAAGCAGGTTGCCGATGGTGAGCTTGATTTTGTCCTCGAAAAGGATTCTGACGATGAGATGGGGATGCTGGTCGATTCGTTCAACAGCATGACCCGTGATCTGTTGTCAAGCAGGCTCCAGGTGGAAGAGGGGAGTCTGGCCTTGCAAAGGGTAAACCTTGAGACAGAAAAGCGGCGGCGTTATACGGAGATCATTCTCGAAAACGTTACGGCTGGGGTTATCTCGCTTGATGCCCAAAACCGAGTGCTGACTATTAACAAGTTTGCCGAAGAGCTGCTTAAGATCCGAACCGCAGATCTGATCAATAAAAATTACAAATCCATCCTGCGGCTGTCCCATCTCTCTATTCTGGAAAGTTTTTTTGTTGAGTTGGCAGAGTCTGGTCGAAATTCGATTCAACGGTCGATCAAGGTAACGGTCAACGATGAGGCCTTGTCGCTCAGGGTCAACTTCACGAAACTGGAAGATGAAGAAAACCAGCCCCTTGGCGTTGTTATTGTTTTCGATAACCTGACAGAGATTGAAAAAATTCAGCGTATGGCGGCGTGGCGTGAGGTGGCGCGGCGCATTGCCCATGAGGTGAAAAATCCCCTGACCCCGATACAGCTTTCGGCCCAGCGTCTGCGCAAACGCTATCTCGAGAAATTGGCCTTGGAAGGGGAGGTCTTTGATCAATGCACCACAACCATTATCAATCAGGTCGACGAGTTGAAGCACTTGGTTGATGAGTTCTCGAGTTTCGCCCGGATGCCAGCGGTAAAAAAGACGCTGAACCATCTGGGGGCGATGGTTTCTGAAGTGATGATTCTCTATCAGGAAGGGCATAAGGAGATCACCTTTGTCGTGCTCGATCAGGGGGTGCCAGCCTTTTATTTTGACGCCGAACAGATGAAAAGGGTGTTGGTCAATTTGCTCGACAACGCAGTAGCTGCCCTTAGGGGGCACGGACGGGTGGAAGTGGAAATATATGTGCAAAGCGAGGAAGGTTTGGTAATCATGGAGGTGCGCGACAATGGCCCCGGTGTTAGTGAGTCAAACAAAATAAGACTCTTTGAGCCGTACTTCTCGACCAAGAAGAGCGGTACCGGCCTTGGACTTGCCATTGCCAGCACCGTGGTTGCCGATCACGGGGGCTATATCCGGGTTAAGGATAATGTGCCTGTCGGTGCCAGGTTTATTATTGAGTTGCCACTATTGACAGTTGTCTGAGTGGGTACGATTTTTGTGGGGTTGCGCTATGTCTGACTCATATTTTGGGAACCAAGCCTTGTGAACATCCTTATCGTTGATGACGAAAGCAGCATTGTCGAGTCCCTGCAAGGGATCATCGTGGATGAGGGCTATCAGGCGATCTGTGCCAGTTCTGGTGAGAAGGCCTTGCAGTTGATTGAACAGGAGTCGGTTGACTTGGTGCTGATGGATGTCTGGATGCCGGGCATCGATGGTATCGAGACCTTGAAGCGGATCAAGGAGTTTAACCCGCAGTTGCCGGTGATCATGATCTCCGGTCACGCCAACATCGATACGGCGGTGCAGGCCACCAAGATGGGAGCCTATGATTTTATCGAAAAGCCGCCCGGTTATGATAAAATCGTTGTGTCGATCAAAAACGCGCTGCACCTCTCGCAGGTTGAAAAAGAAAACAGTATTCTTCGTCAGAAGGTGGAGGGGAAGCCTGATCTCACCGGTTCGTCGCCTGCGGTTATGGTGGTCAAGGAGTTGATCGCGAAGGTGGCACCGACCAATGCCTGGGTGTTGATTCTCGGAGAACATGGCACCGGCAAGGAGCTGGTGGCTCAGACTATCCACCGGCAGTCGGAGCGTCGACATAAACCGATGATCGAGGTGAATTGCGCCGCCATCCCGGAGGAGTTGATCGAAAGCGAGCTGTTTGGTCATGAGAAGGGGGCGTTTACCGGTGCGACCGCCAGTAAGCGGGGGAAATTCGATCTGGCGGATGGCAGCACCCTGTTTCTGGATGAGATCGCCGATATGAGCCTGAAAACGCAGGCAAAGATCCTCCGTATTTTGCAGGAGCAGAAATTTGAACGGGTTGGTGGTGGCAAAACTATCTCGGTCGATGTTCGCGTACTGGCCGCTACCAACAAAGATTTGGAAAAAGAGATTGCGGCGGGTACGTTTAGGGCTGATCTTTATTGGCGTTTGAACGTGGTGCCGATTGTCATGCCTCCACTACGTGATCGTTTGTCCGATCTGCCGCAATTTGTTGATGATTTCGGCGCCGAATATGCGGCCAAGGGGCTAGCGGCAAAAAAGTTTTCAGCCTCGGCCATGCAGGCCATGGCTCGGCATCATTGGCCCGGAAATGTTCGAGAGCTGCGTAACGTTATCGAACGCGCCTTGATTCTTGCCCCTGAAGGGGAGGTGTCAGGGAGCTTTGTTTGTCAGTTGCTGGGCCTTGCCGAGGAACAGAATGAGCTGGTGGGTGATAACTCCTCGATATCCGAGGGGGGGCATACGGTGATGGCCGCCGGTCACAGTCTTGTCGAACAGGCTATGTTGGGGATGAATTTTAAGGAGGCAAAACGGGAGTTTGAACGTCAATTCTTAGCGGCAAAGATCGCTGAAAATGATGGTAATATCTCAAAAACAGCCGAACAGATCGGCATTGAACGAAGTCATCTGCATCGGAAGCTCAGAGAGATAGAGTAGTTTTTTGAGTGATCGAAAGGCAGTCGCACTATCAGGAACACGTCTTATGACTGAAAAACATACGGGCCTGCCCGATCAGAAAGAGCTGGAAAAGGAGATTGGTGACTACCTCTCTCGCAAATATGGTGATCGCGTCAAAATAGTCTCAGCGGGCTTTTTCCCTCAGGCGGATGGTGAAAAAGAGGACTGCTCCGGCAAGAGTGACGAACACGAGTTGCCCTTTCACTTTGACCTGAAGCCCGAGGAGTTGGTCGCCTATTTAGACGAGTATATCATCAAGCAGGATCGGGCCAAGGCGGTTTTGGCTACCAAGATTTGCACCCACTTCAACCGGATCAGGTTTATTAGGGAGCGTCGCTTCTCAGAGAATGGACACGCCGGACGCATTAAGAATAATATCCTGCTGATCGGCCCTACCGGGGTTGGTAAGACATTTTTGATCAAATTGATTGCTGCCCGGCTTGGGGTGCCTTTTGTCAAGGGGGATGCCACGAAGTTCAGCGAGACCGGTTATGTCGGCGGCGATGTCGATGATCTGGTTCGCGATTTGGTGCGTGAGGCCGATGGTGACCTCGACCGAGCCCAATATGGCATTATCTATGTCGATGAAATTGATAAGATTGCCGGAAGTGTCGAGCGGCAAGGGTTGGACGTCTCGCGGACTGGAGTGCAGCGGGCGCTGCTGAAGCCCATGGAGGAGACCGATGTTGAAATGAAGGTGCCTCATGATATGATCTCTCAGCTTGAGGCGATGGAACAATATCGTGCCACGGGCAAGCGTCAAAAAAAGGTGGTCAATACCAGGAATATTTTGTTCATTATGAGTGGGGCCTTTGACGGCTTAAATGATATTATTGGCAAGCGCCTGCATCGGCAGACCATTGGTTTTGAGGGGAGGGTTGTGTCGGCTGCCAAATCGGTGGGGGAATTAGCTTCTGTGAAGGCCGATGACCTGGTTCGATTTGGTTTTGAGCGCGAGTTTGTCGGGAGACTTCCGGTTTGCGCTGTCTTGGAAGAGTTGACGGCAGTTGACTTACGCGACATCTTGTTGAACCCGAATTGTGCCTTGGTCAATGCCAAAAAACTCGATTTTCTTGTCTATGGCATTCGGCTCTGTTTTGATCCCGAGGTCTTCAGTGAGATTGCCCAACTGGCCTTGGCAGAGAAAACGGGTGCCCGTGGCCTCTCCGGGGTAGTGGAGAATCTACTCCTGCCGTTTGAGAAGAGACTGCCTTCGACCTCTGTCCAGTTCCTGGTGGTGGACAGGGTGTTGCTCAAGAATCCGGAGGCGGAACTGCAGCGCCTGTTATTGAGCTCGGCGCGCCGTCGTCGGCATAAAGAGCTGTTTGAAAAGTTTAAGAAGTTGGAGTTTGAGCGCTTGCTTGCCTTCTTGCATGAAAAAAAGCAGGGGTGTCTGGCCAGGCGTGGGGTAAGTGTGACGCCGGCTCGTTTGGAGATGATGGCCAACCAGATTGTCGAGGAGAGTTGTGATGCCGATGCCATCTGCGAATATTTCGGCACACTGGTCAACCATATCAAAGAGTGGCAACAGAGGATTGGCGAGAAGGGTCAGCTAAAAGTCACGTTTGATGATGCGGCGATTGACCATGTCCTGTCACTGCAGCCTCGAACCTTGGAGACGATTGATGCCCTCTGTAAACGCGTACAGCATTATGTGGTTATGGGGTTGCAGTTGCTTCGCCAAAAACAAGAGGTTGCTGAGCTCATGATCCCCATTGCCGGGGTGCTTGATCCCGAGAAATTTATTAACGAACTTGTTGAAAAAACGTATCGAGTGTAGATTAGTAGGCTTCACTGGCTGTCCCTCTATGCTGGCATTGGGAGAGAAGCTTGATTGATTCCGCCTCTTTGGTGCCATTCATCTAACGACATAAAAAACAAAGGAGAACTTGTATGATATTTCCAGACTACAGACCTCGACGGCTTCGGCAGAATGGCTTGTTCCGCGCCATGGTACGTGAGACCAGGCTCTCTTCGTCTCAATTTATTTACCCGCTATTCATCAAGCCTGGTAAGGGGGTGCGGGAAGAGATCTCCTCGATGCCCGGCGTGCTGAGGCTGTCGGTTGATCAGTTGGTGCGTGAGGCAAATGAGTGCTTGGAGGTCGGCGTGAAGAGCCTCCTGCTCTTTGGTTTGCCCGAGTCCAAGGACGCCGCAGGCTCGGGTGCTTATGCTAAGAATGGGATTGTTCAGCAGGCGGTTCGAGAGTTGAAGAGTAAGGTGCCGGAGATTATGGTGGTGACCGATGTCTGCCTCTGTGAATACACCGATCACGGCCATTGCGGGGTGATTGTCAATAAAGAGGTCGATAACGATTCGACCCTCGAACTTCTCGCTAAGACGGCACTCTCTCACGCCGAGGCGGGGGCGGATATGGTAGCGCCATCAGACATGATGGATGGCCGAGTGGCGGAGCTCAGGGCGACGCTGGATGAGAACGATTTCAGCCATGTGCCGATTATGGCATACTCGGTAAAATATGCCTCATCCTTCTATGGCCCATTCCGGGAAGCGGCGGACGGAGCGCCTCAGTTTGGTGATCGCTGTGGTTATCAGATGGATCCTGCCAATGCCCGAGAGGCCTTCCGCGAGGCGGCGATGGATGTGGAAGAGGGTGCCGACATCATCATGGTGAAACCGGCGGTGGCGTATCTTGACATCATCAGCAAGCTTCACGCCGAGTTCGATCATCCAATTGCTGCATATCATGTCAGCGGTGAGTATGCCATGATCAAGGCGGCGGCTGCCAATGGCTGGATCGATGGTGATCGCGTGATGATGGAGACACTGCTCAGCATTCATCGGGCTGGAGCCGATATTATCATTACCTATGGAGCCAAGGATATGGCCAGAATTCTGAATAAAAGGTAGGTGCTTTGCCGCTCCAGTGCCCTTAGATTTTAGTTCCCAAACGCATTAAGAGGGCTGCCCCGGTCGGAATCTGGCCGGGGTATTTTTTTGTCTCCGCAGCATGTCTCCCCACCACCGGGCATTTGATGGTCAGTAGATGGTAGATTGGTCTCTGCACCTCGCTTAAGGTCTCGAAATTTCCTTGTCCTTTGCTGATTATCACGTCAGCTTCTGTAAATAGCCTCTCAAACTCTTTGGCACAGAAGCCAATTGGTGTCCCCGGGCAGCTCGTGCCATTGGCGATGACCGTGTATGTTTTGTCAAGGCCGCAGTATGTCGCATCGTCGATGGTGGCGTCGTTGATGATTGGCCCGCTCTTGACCACGATGGTGACGGGTGCCGAAAGTTGGTCAATGAACAGGCTGTCAAAGACAATCTCGCCACAATTATCGGCAAGATAGAGTACCGTTTTGGCATGACTGAGGTCATGACGGAGTGCGGCGTAATCATTGATGAGGGGGTGTTTTTTCAGGCATTGATGCAGGGCGTTGTCGAGATCGAAATCTTGCTGGGAGCCGTAGTCGATGATGTTGCCGGCTATGGCAAAGAGGATGGCCGCAAAGAAGGGGCTCTCACTTTGCTGGATGAGCATTTTGATTTTTGGGCGTAAGGCGAGTGCCAGGTCGTTGCTCTGCTGTTTGAGATTGGCAAATGGATCGGGATTGCCTGAGACCTGGGTGATGATGTTGTAGAGGCCTATCGAGTTTAGCGGTGGCGATCTCTCCATGTCCAAGGTTGCGAGGTAATCTTCTACCTGGTTGAGAATGGCTGTTTGGAGGTGTGGATCGCTCGAGGTGAGATTGGCTGCATATTTGGCTTGCCGCAGGAAGCAGGGGATACATTCAGAGCTGGTTTTCATGGTGAGTGACGGGATGTTTGTCTCAAGAGGTATTCTGTCCTGACATTGCCCATGGCAGCGAAAATATTGCCGCGGAATTTCGGGTCACGTTGACAGATGGTGGACAAGAGGCCTCGCACCTCTTCACGCTTTGAATGAGAAGCCATCGGACAGGGATTTTTGACTGGTGTGATGTTGGCGATCTTGGCCACTTCATGCACCTGTTCCTTGGTGAGGTAGGCTAATGGCCGCACGATCTTCAAGCGTTCGGAAAAAAGATTCTGTCGCGGCATCATGGTGCTGAGGTTGCCGCTATAGAGCATATTGAGGAAGAAGGTTTCGATTAAGTCGTCTTTGTGGTGGCCGAGCGCAACGGCGGTGTAGTAGTCGGTGCGGGCAGTTTCGAAGAGGTGGTTGCGGCGCGCTTTGGCACATTGGTAGCAGGCCTTTTCAGGATGAGCCTGATTGGCTGCAATGCCATAATTGGTATGTTCGGTGCGGAACGGAATGCCGATTTTGGCAAGCTCGGCCTCAACGGCCTGATGTTGGTCTGCGGTAAACCCCATGTCGAGGTGCAGTGCCACGACCTCGTAGTGGATCGGTGCTTTGTCACGCCAGTGGTGAAGCAGCCACGCCAATACCAGGCTGTCGATTCCGCCGGAAACCCCAAGCAGGATGCGGTCACCATCATCCAGCATCTGGTAGTCGTGCATGGCTAAACCGAGTAGGCGGTTGATCAACTTTGGCAGGGATCGCATTTTTACGATTGATCTGAGCGAGAATATCGAATCCGCGATTCTGACCTCAAGTCATTTCTCTGTTTCAAACAAATAGGTGCAGGCGGGCAATTTTTTAGTGACACCCTCCTTGGCGAGTGTTGCGGCAGGGATCCATTTGAAGCCACGGTTAGCAATTTTTTTGAAGGAGAGAAGATTCTCAGTCGCGGACTGCTGCGTCTCGTCAAAGGTTCCGGCGCAAAGGGTTTGTCCTGATTCGGTATGGATCAGCCGGTAGGTAAAGGCCACGGAAGCTGGGTTTTGGACAGCATAGTTGGTGCCGCTGCGCTCGATATAGCGTTGCAACTCCCAGAGCATCACCGCCTCGCTGTGTAGGGCCTTGCCGATGAATTGTGCTTGGCCGGATTGCGTGGAGCTGTAGCCGGGGCTAAAGGAGTCGACCTCGACAGCACTGAGTAGTCTGACCTTGTCGTTGTCGGTAAAGTATTCGCCAAGGATCTGATCCATGGCCTCCGTCCCTTTTTGCAGGCCTTTCTTCGATTCTGGAGTGGTCACATTGGTGTCAGCGGCGATAGCCACCGGCAGAACAATAATGCTTTTTACCTGGCTGGGGAGGGTGGTGTCTTCCGGTTGGGCAATTTGTTTAACGCAGGCAGTGCAGGCCACAAGAGCAAGAAGAATGAGGACGATTGATTTAGGCATGAGAGTAAGGGTGTGGTTGAGGTTTACGTATTTGATTGCCGCATGCCCCAGGGCGAGAAAGCCGAACTGCGACGATACTCCAGGAACAGGACGTTGCCGTTATCCTGTCAATGTTTTCAGCTTTACAGCGTACCCTTGGATGACAGTGCACCACTGAGGCGTGGGTCGATTGTCGTCGCTTGATCAAGGGCGCGTCCCAAGGCCTTGAAGATGGCTTCAATAATGTGGTGGCTGTTCTCGCCTCGGATCATGTCGACATGCAGGGTGATGCCACCGTGGAGACTGAAGCTGCGGAGGAACTCTTTGGCAAGTTCAGTGTCAAAAGTGCCAACCTTTGAATCTTTGATGGTGACTTCATAGGCGAGAAAGGGCCGGTTTGAGAGGTCGAGAGCTATTCTCACCAGGGTTTCGTCCATGGGGATGGCGGCTAAGCCGAACCGCTTGACCGGGGCGTTTGTGCCGAGGGCCTGCTTGAGAGCCTGACCAAGGCAGATACCAAGATCTTCTACGGTGTGATGGCCATCAACCTCGGTATCGCCTTTGGCCTGGACAGTAAGATCGAAAAAACCGTGAACAGCCAACAGGGTTAACATGTGATCCATGAAGGGAACGCCGGTGTCGATTGTTGCTTTTCCTGAACCGTCGAGGCAGAGGGAGATGCTGATTTGCGTCTCTTTGGTCTGGCGAGAAATTTGGCTTTTGCGTAGGGTGATGTCGGTCATGGCATGTTCCTGATTGTTGAATAAAGGGGGAGATGTCTCATCATATATTGAATGTCTTCTCTTATCAAGGGGTGGCGGAACAATCAACCTCATTTATGGTAGATTTGCAAAAACTCATTATTGCGTAAGCGTCGATTTGCCAGTCAGTTGCGCCAGATAAAGGCGCAGTTTGCATGGGTGTTTTGTCGCTCTGTGGCCCTGCGGAATAGTTACATTTTTTGTTGACATTGAAATTTGATAAGGGTATATAGGTCTCGTTTTCTCAATGATTACATTGATCAACACATAAGCGGGAATAACTCAGTGGTAGAGTGCAACCTTGCCAAGGTTGAAGTCGCGAGTTCGAATCTCGTTTCCCGCTCCAACATTAAAAAAGGTTCGAATAGTATTCGAATCTTTTTTTTTCATTGAACAACGTTTGAAAACAGGGTATAAAATCCCTTTTTGGCAAACTGTTGTTCGATATGTACTAGCACATTAACGAGGCGTGAAAAATGAAGACTTATTTGACTCCGGTCAAGGAGATCGATAAAAAGTGGTATGTTGTTGATGCCACTGGAAAAGTTCTGGGCCGCTTGGCCTCAGAAATTGCCACAATTCTGCGTGGGAAGAATAAGCCAACCTTTTCAACATTTATGGATAATGGCGATTATATCGTTGTTATCAATGCCGAAAAAGTTAAGCTGACTGGCAAGAAGATGCAGGATAAGAAGTATTATCGGCACAGCTCGTACATGGGTGGCTTGACTGAGTTGTCTGCGGCAGAGCTCTTGGAAAAGAAGCCAACCGACATGATCTCCTTTGCGGTGCAAGGGATGCTGCCTAAGAATCCTTTGGGCCGTCAGCAGTTAAAGAAATTGAAGGTTTATGCTGGTCAGGATCATCCCCATGAGGCGCAGCAGCCTGAGAAGTTGGAATTATAAGCCGATTGGCAAGAGAAGTTTTACTTACGGAGAGTATTGATGGCTGACAAGAATTTTTACGCAACAGGCAAGAGAAAGACTGCAATCGCTCGTGTATGGCTCACGCCTGGAACTGGTGAAGTAAAGGTGAACAAACTGAGCCTTATGGAATATTTTGGCAATGTCATGGATACGCATATCAAGGTTGAAGTTCCTTTTCGCCTTACTGATACGGTGGAGAAATATAATGTGATGGCTACACTGAAGGGTGGTGGCAAATCATCGCAGGCTGATGCCTTGCGTCACGGTATTTCGAAAGCCTTGCTGGAAATTGATCCCGAGTACCGTTTGAGCCTGAAAAAAGCTGGGCTTCTTACTCGTGATTCACGGGTTAAAGAGCGTAAAAAGTATGGCAAGAAAGGCGCTCGAGCAAGTTTCCAGTTCTCGAAACGATAAGAAGTTTTATATACTGTTTGTTGAAAAGGGAAGGCCATTGGCTCTTCCCTTTTTTTTTATGGAATGAGCATTTGAATTCGCTGGGCGCGAAGAGACAGTGGGGGGATAAACCATGATTCGGGTTGGGATCGTCGGTGCTTCAGGGTATACTGGAGTTGAGTTGGCACGGTTGTTATGTCGCCATCCTAAGGTTCGTTTGACGGTGGCGACATCAAGGCAGCATGCCGGAAAACTGATGTCTGAGGTCTACCCAAGCCTTCGTGGCTTGGTCGACTTGGTGTGTGTGGAGACCAGTGGTGCTGCTCTTGCGGACAAGGCCGATGTCTTTTTTACAGCGGTTCCTCATCAAACAGCCATGGCGATCGTGCCCGGGTTGCTTGAGGCAGGGAAAAAAGTCATTGATTTGAGTGCTGATTTCCGCATCCATAGTGCTGAGGTCTATGAAACTTGGTATCAGGCGCATACCGCTCAAGAATATTTGGAGGAAGCGGTCTATGGATTGCCGGAAATACACCGACAGCATATCTCCTCCGCTCGTTTGGTCGCCAATCCTGGCTGCTACCCTACCAGTGTCATTTTAGGACTTGCCCCTCTGCTGAAGGCCGGCCTTATCCGGTCGGAGCGTATTATTATCGATTCTAAATCGGGCACTTCCGGTGCCGGGAGGGGGGCGCAGGTCGGTTCGCTGTATTGTGAGGTCACCGATGGTTTTAAGGCCTATAAGGTTGCAGAGCATCGTCATACCCCGGAAATAGAGCAAGAGCTAAGCTCTCTTTGTGGGCGGGAGGTCGTGGTCTCGTTCACTCCGCATCTTGTTCCTATGTCACGTGGTATCCTTAGCACGATCTATGCTGACCTGCAGGAGGGTACAACGGCTGCACAAATTGCAGATACATACAGGGATCATTACGCCGCCGAAACCTTTGTGCGCCTTTGCCCGCTAGGAACCTATCCCGCCACGCAGCATATTCGAGGGGCCAATTTCTGCGATATCGGTTTTAAAGTCGATGCGCGTACTGGTCGAGTGGTTATCTTGTCCGCCATCGATAACCTTGTGAAGGGCGCGGCTGGTCAGGCCGTGCAGAATTTGAACCTCCTGTGTGGTTTTGGCGAGAGTGAAGGCCTGCTGGTTGCCCCGTTATTTCCTTGAGCACCCCTTTGGGTGTTATCGGGACATGTACTTGTGCGAAATATTCGATTACTGATCGCCTACGATGGCACCGCCTATGCGGGTTGGCAGCGGCAAAGGATTCAGCCAACCATCCAAGGGGTGCTGGAAGAGAAGATTTCACTGATGACAACGGCCCCGGTTATTGTACACGGTGCTGGCCGGACTGATGCTGGGGTCCACGCGTTGGGGATGGTAGCTAATTTTCACACCATTTCTTCAATTCCATGCGCTGGCTTTTTAAAGGGGCTTAACTGCCTACTCCCTGACGATATTGCAATTCTTCAGGTCGATGAAGTTGATGCTGATTTCCATGCCCGTTTTAAAGCCAAGGGTAAGATTTACGCCTATCAGTTCCTGTGTGCGCCGATTGTACTCCCCCACCAACGTCTCTACTACACCCAGGTGCCAAAGCAGCTCGATTTTGAGATGATGGAGAGTGCCTTGTCTCTCTTGGTCGGTGAGCATGACTTCTCTTGCTTTGAGGCCGCAGGGTCGAGGGACTGTAGCGTTGTTGGAGGACGTGGAGCGGTGCGGCAGATTTTCTCCGCCAGCCTGCAGCAGCAAGGAGATGGTTGGGCTATCGTGCTTCATGGTGACGGTTTCTTGCGTCATATGGTGCGCAATGTAGCAGGCACGGTCTTTGATGTGGGGCAAGGGAGAAGCAGTTTGCGCGATTTTGTCGAGATCTTGGCGTCCAAGGACAGGGGGCGGGCCGGGAAGACAGCTCCGGCCAAGGGGCTGTTCTTGCGAGAAGTAATTTATTGATTGTTTTCTCGATTTGATTCGATTAAGAAATTGCCAAATAACGATCCGGTCTCTACCGAACATGAGCAATCTCAATCAATTTACGACAGGAAAAAAAATGACGACCCCAATTCAAATTGCTAAGAGGATGCAACAGATCAAGCCCTCGCCAACCTTGGCGGTAAATGCCAAGGCGAAGGCCCTGAAGGCCTCTGGTGCTGATGTGTTGAATTTTAGCGTTGGTGAACCTGATTTTGATACCCCAGACCACGTTTGTCTGGCGGCTAAAGAGGCAATCGACCAAGGCTTTACGCGCTACACGGCAGTTCCTGGTATCCCGGAGTTGCGCGAGGCTATCTGCCGACGATTTGCCGATGATAAGGGCTGGCAGTATACGCCAGAGCAAATTCAGGTTTGCAGTGGTGGCAAGCAGGGACTTTACAACATGGCGCAGGCCTTGTTTGGGCCTGGTGACGAGGTGATCGTCCCCACACCATACTGGGTCTCCTACCCGCCAATCATCGAATTAGCCGGAGCTACACCGGTCTATCTCCCCTTGTCCGAGGAGAGTGGCTTCGATATTGATGCCTCTGCATTGGCTGCCTGCGTCACTGAGAAGACAAAGGGGATTATTATCAACAGTCCCTCGAACCCAACGGGGGCAATCTTTTCAGCCGCCGGTTTGAGCTTAATCGCCAAATATGCGCTTGAGCGTGGCTGGGTGGTGATCTCGGATGATATTTACGATACGATCGTTTACGAGGCCGGGGAGCTTCCTCATATCCTCAATGTCGCGCCAGAGTTAATGGAGCAGGTCATTATCCTGAACGGGGTGAGCAAGTCCTTTGCCATGACTGGTTGGCGGATCGGTTATTGTGCCGGGCCGAAGCATATCATTGCCGCGATGAACAAGATCCAAAGCCAGAGCACCTCGAACGCCTGTTCCATTGCACAGAAAGCGGCTCTGGCTGCCGTCGTCGGCCCGCAGGACTTTCCAGGGATGATGAAAGTCTCCTTTGAGAAACGCCTTGACGCCATTCTTGCCCACTTGCAGGAGATACCAGGAGTCAGTTGTGTCAAACCTCAGGGCGCTTTTTATGTTTTCCCAAACTTGAGTGCCTATTATGGCAAGAGTTTCGCTGATAAGAAAATAACTGATTCTGTGGCCATGGCCGATTATTTGCTGGATGAGGCTCTGATTGCTACGGTGCCAGGAGCGGCTTTTGGATCGGACGCCTTTGTCCGGTTTTCTTTTGCCACGTCCATGGAGATCATTGATGAGGGGATGCGACGGTTGAAGGCAGCTTTGGCCAAGCTTGTTTGAGTCGTAACGTCAGGCTGAAGTATCTATCTACTGCCAGGGCATAAAAAAAGGGGGCGTTTCATCGCCCCCTTTTTTTATGCCCTGGCAGTGTTGTGTCAGTGTTGGGGTGCAAGATCACAGAGCGCCCACGTCCAATTGTCCATATCCTTTTCTTTGGATAGGGCTCGTGTGCCGCTATCAGAATAACATTGGTAGACCCACGATCTGTTGTCGTTAATAAATATTTTGATCAAACCAAGTTTTGGATGTCGATACCAACCGGCCGTAATTTGTCCGTCCATGAATTCTCCTTGTTTCGATTCGGGTGAAGGGGGGGCGTGGGGATACGGATCTTTGCTTGTAGGAAGTCAACTTACAAGGTGAGTGAAGAGTGGCGCTGACGCCGAAACGAAACTCTGCCAATCAGCCAACCGAGCAGGAAGACAAAGCCCCCAGCAACAAACCAATAGATGTTCTGTTTGTTGGCTAGGGCGAGGTTGGCTTGTTGAAGTTGGGCCAGATTCTTTTGTAGATCAGAAAGCTCACCTTTCAGGCGCTCGTTTTCGCTCTTCAGTTGGTCTGCGTCTTCAGTGCTGATTTCTATCTGGTTGAATTTTTCTGTTATTTCGTTGAGGTCAGCCTGTAGCTTTTTGATGTCGGTGGACTCTCTCGGGTTGGTGAGTTCAGGCGATTCTTTTCGGGGTGGTGCTTCTTGCGATGCGCCGGATTCTTTGGCTGCAAAACGCTCTGAGCTGACCGGCAGTTTGGTGATATTTTTTGCTTCTGGTGGATTGGTGTCAACCTTTTCAACGGAGTTGCCGCCGCGGGGCATTTCAGGCGCTTTTGTGCTGGTCAGCTTCTCTTGTACCCAACCCTCTGCCCCCTCGTTCGTCCGTATGTGGACGAAGCCATTTAATGTCTCTAAGACTTCAAATGACTGGTCGTTTTGTAAGGTCTTGATGGCCTTGTATTGCGAACCTGGGCCTTCACGCAACGCCCCGGTTGTGCCATCGGCTAGGTATCGCTCCTCGGCATGAGCGAGACTGGTGATACAGAGCAGACCGGCCAGGGTCATTTTGAAAAGAGCTGAAATCTTCTTGCGAGTACGCATGTCTGTTGAACTCCTGTAATTCCATGTACTCTGAACCGTCGTCTCTGCCGGTCCAGCCAAGTTTTTTAAGTCTAGTAGTAACTTACTTAAATTAGTCGTAAAAAAGAGAGTTCGTCAAGTACTATTGTTTATGAAGTGCTTGCATCTTTTAATAACTGCAGGAGATCGTCGGCCGAAACCTTATCGGTGACCTCGGTGCCTTTTAGAAGGTTTTCTGCCAGTTCACGCTTGTCTCGGTGCAGGGTGACGATCTTTTCTTCAATGGTGTTTTTGGTGATCAGGCGATAAATAGTCACCGGCAGTTTCTGGCCGATACGATGGGCACGGTCGGACGCTTGATCCTCGACTGCCGGGTTCCACCAGGGATCCATGTGGATTACGTAATTTGCTGCGGTCAGATTAAGGCCAAGACCACCGGCTTTTAAGCTGATTAAAAAGATGTCGCCTTGTCCAGCTTGAAAGGCATCGACACGTATCTTTCGTTGGCGGGTGGGGGTGCTTCCGTCCAGATATTGGTAGCTGATCCCCTTGTTATCGAGAAATTTTTTGATGATGCTGAGATGATCAACGAATTGGCTGAAGACCAGGATCTTATGTCGATTTGCCAGGAGTTCTTCGATGATCTCTTCGAAGAGGGTCATTTTTGAGCTCTGGATATTGATACCAGGGGCGACCAGGGCAGGATTGCAGCAGGCACGGCGCAGGCGCATGATTTCTGCAAGAATCTGCAGCTGTCGATTACCTGTCACTTGCTGTTTCTCTAGTTTGTCAAGCGCTGTCCGTCGTAGGGATTCGTAAAAAGCGCTCTCGTCATCGTTTAAGGAGACCTGCAGATTGATTTCGGTGCGCGGCGGCAGGTCGTCAAGCACCTGAGATTTCAATCGACGCAGGATAAAGGGGCCAACCAGTTTTCTGAGGCGTTTCTGGCTGTCTCGATCCTTGTCACGTTCGATCGGACCGGCGAAGCGCTTGTTGAATTGGCTGATGGTGCCGAGAAGCCCTGGGTTAATGAACGTGAAAAGATTCCAGAGTTCGCCCAGATTGTTTTCCAGCGGGGTGCCGGTGGTGATCAGCTTGAAGCGGCTTTTTAAGTCCATGGCAGCGCGTGAACGCTTAGTGGACATATTCTTGATGGCTTGGGCTTCATCGAGGACGATGACTTGCCACTGCTTTTCGCATAGGATTTCGTGCTCCTGCTGTAGGAGGCCATAGGTCGTGACCAAGACATCGAAGCTTGCCAATTTGTGAACCATTTTCTGCCGCTCTGCCCCTCCAAAGAGCTGCAGCTTAAGCGTTGGCGCGAAGCGGCTAGCCTCATCGATCCAGTTGAAGCAGACTGAAGTTGGGGCGATGACCAATATTGGCCCATGTTGGGCTTGGTCAAGCATGAGCGTCAGGGCTTGAATTGTTTTGCCAAGCCCCATTTCATCAGCGAGGCAGGCACCAAAGCCAAGATAGGCCAGTCGCGAGAGCCAATGAAAGCCTTCGATCTGATAGGGGCGCAGCTCTGTCTGTAGGGTCGAAGGGATCGTCGGTGTATAGGTCGCCGCAAGCCTTACCCGCTTTTCTAGATCCTGCCAGCTTTGATCCGTTTCGACGATAGCGGCGCACTGGGTCAACTCAAGAATCAACGGGGCGGCAAGAGCGGAAAATTGCAGATGGTCCTTGTCAGGCCAGATAATACCGTTGACTTGGTCGAGCTGCTGGTACATCTCGTGCGAAAGGGCGACAAAGTGACCATCAGACATGGGGATGAAGCGGCTATGGCTCTTTTTGATCAACTCCAGAACACGGCTCATGTCAAGCACCGTGTCGTCATCGATCTGCAGTTGGCCGTCGAGTTCAAACCAGTTGCGGCGTTGTTTGATTTTCAGGTAGAGCTGGGCGTTGCTGGACGCAGAGTTAAGCTTTAGCAACTCTCCCTTGGGCCATTCGACAACGATTCCCTGCGGTAGGCTTTGCAGTTCATGAAGGAGCTGCAGGCAATCCGGCACATCGTTGATCAGCCACTCCCAGTTGTCAATATCATGACGGTAGAGGGATGGGCAGGCAGCGACAGCGGCGTGGGCCCGCTGTGATTCACTGAAGAGGTCGCGACAGACCTGGATGCCCTTGCCCTGAATTTCGGCGATGATCGTCCTCGAGCCTTGGCCTGGTCGTAGGTATTGGCCACCTTCTTTCAGAGGTCTTACCAGCATGGAGAGGTGAAAACCGTTGTTGACTGGCACCAGATGACAATAGGTAGTGCGGTCGGCCTCAATTGTCTTCAGGTGGCTGGCCTGGCTGCTTAAGTCGGAATGGATGTTAAGGTGAGTCGCAACCCCGCCGATCATTTGCAGCACCTCATCTTTGGCATCGACAGGGACATGGAGTCCGTAGGGGCCGACAATATCTGCTATGTGCCGATGGGTGGCGGAGATCTGGTAGACTGCAAGTCTTGAGGTCGATTCAAACTGGCAGATGACCGACTTGTCTTCATGGGGAAACGGCAAAAAATGGATCTGCACGGTCCTGGCTCCGTGCTGGATGTGGAGTTCAGGCGCTTTGCTGATCACCTCGATCGGCATGCCATGGTTGTCATCCCGGAAGATTAAGGGATGGTTGACGCTGGCGATGAGGGCCTGGTCCAGATCGAAATAGTAGCTCGCCCCTTTAATCGTGTCTTTTTCGGCTCGGAGGGCGAGACAGATGCGTTGGTCGTAATCGGAGAGATAGGGCAGGTCCTGTTGGGCGATCTTCTTCAGGGCCAGGGTGCGTCCCTTGCTCCAGAGGCCGGATTCGGTCATCTTTTGTTCTCGTGGAGAGATGCCAGTTATCGTGCCGTCTTGGTTTGTTTCGATCAGCCAGATCAGACGTTCTGCTTGAGTTTGGCTGCCGTTGTCTGGCCGGTCAGCAATCTTTTGCAGCTCACGAATCGCCTTCTGCCACGGCTCTTCATAGGTGATAGCGGCAAGGAGTGGAACGGTTGGGTTCTCGGCCTGGAAGTTTTCGATCATCTCTTGATAGTGTGGTTCTCTTGTCGTCAAATAGAGAAGTTCGGCAAACTCCCGGGCCAGCCAGCGATAGCCGCTTTTGATGGCCATGTTGCAGTATCTGCTGAGGATCATCTGCAGGCCTGGTTCCAATCTACCTTCTACCCAGTAGTCGGCCAATCCCAGAAAAAGGGCGTCAACGCTGGCGATATTCTGACTCTGGTAGTTGAGGCCCATGCTGAGGGAGTCAGACTTGCTCTCTCGGGCGTGAATAACGGCGGCGAGGATCTCGTAGGTGAAGTGGTGGATTGTCTGGGCTTGAAGATTCTTAATGCCAAGCAGGATGTTATGTAGCCGAGGGTAATCGGGATTATCGACCCGCAACAGGCAAAGAAAGCATATTAACCCCTCAAAGCCTGTGAAATAGGCGTTCTCATTTTTGTTGAGGGCTCTCAGTTTGACCAAGTCGTTTTCAAAGGCGAGCAGGGCTTTGTCGTAATCACCCATGATGAAGTGAAGCCAGCCGCTGAAACCGTAGGTGGCCAGTCTCTTTTTGTGTTTGTTGATCAGTTCTCTGGCGAGGGTAATTTCGCCTTGCAGGAGACGGCCTGAAATCAGCAGGTAAAGAAAGGAGTCATGGCGGTCGATGGGTGGCGGTTCTTTCCTCCAGCTGTGTTCGAAATAATCAAGCTGGCAGTTGATTGGCTCAAGTTGTGAGAGAGATGCCTTAAGAATTTCATGGAGAGCGAGGAATTGGATGTGGTCGGGCAGGGTACTGAACCATTCGGCGGCAAACGGCTGATTGCAGATGGCGACGATGGGGTGTGGGTTGCGGTTTAAGACGCGTTCGTGATTAATCAGGAGCTGATGAAAGGCGTTGATGTCAAGCGTGTACAGGGCGATTCGTAAGTTTCTGACGGCCTTGGCGTAGGTAATGTTGTCCGAAAAGATGGGGCTTTTTATCGCTGGCAGTTCAGCCATTACGGCTTCAGCCATGGGCTGAAAATGCTGGTTGGCGAGTGCGGCGCGGCTGATGGATTCAATGATGCCTGGCTCACATTCGAGTCTCGGGGTGAGCAGACCATTCTTTTGCAAAAGTTCCAGGCAAGGTTGGATCTCACGACCGTAACTCTGGCGGTTTGTCTCAGAGGTGATGCCGCTGCGGTAAAGGCAGCGGATCAGCGTGGAGACGTCAACCGCCTCGTAGATGATCGAGCAGAGTTCGAGAACGGTTTTTGCGAAGACAGGGAGTGATTCGTAGCGCTGAATCAGTGTCTCGACGGGTTGGATCGTTTGTGGCATGGTATCCTAAAGAAGTCTGGAGTGAACGAACAGGTCATTGTAACTGAAATCTATCGTGCCTGAAAGGGAAAACTCAGTGAGAATTGCGACTTCGTCTGATTAGTTGGCTTTTACCAGTGCGGGCAGGATTGCTCTTGGGGCCAGAAGATGAAATTAGTCTGTCTTTTTCTCCCAGAGCGGGGGTGGAGATGGGACGGAGGGGAGAGCGGGTGGAGTTGTTGCCGGAGGAGTTTGGGGAGGTTGTACGATTGGTGGAGTTGTTGCCCTCAGTCCTTGCAGAGGCTCCTGTTGCATATCGGCACGGAGTTCTGTGAGGTTGTGTTGCAGGGCTTGATCGTGCGGCGCAAGGCGGACGGCACGCTCCAGCAGGATCAGGGCGGTCATTTTGTCGTCATTGTTGATGGCGTCGAGGGCCGCTTGATTTAAGCGCGCGGGGTGGTAATGCTTGAAGTAACGAGAGGGAGGTGTTGTCTCCCAAGCTTTGGCAGAGCAGGGGAGCGTTAAAAGGAGCATGGCTGCGCTTAGTAACCAGCCGCCTATCATGAGTGTCATATGCCAGTTCGTGGCGGGGTGCGAGCCGCAAAGCTGTGTTCGTCGCCCACTGGGACGTGCTCTGACTGAGAGGCTAGATAGGGAAAAAAGGCTTGTACGCATAGTTTAGAATTGGGAAGTTGGCAGGATAGGTTCGGGTGGCAGTAACACCGGTTTGGCGGCGCTATGGTCAAGGGCATAGCGGAGATAAAAAATAACTCGGTTGGGCGAGTAGTCTTGCGAACGCTCGACTTCGAAGCGTCCGCCGATGAACAACTTTGGATCTACTTGATACTCCCAGCCAGCGTGAAGGG
>JAQUKQ010000019.1 GCA_028718985.1 Desulfobulbaceae bacterium
CTCGGTGTGCTTGTAGAGATACTCGCAGACCACGTCGCGAACCCGGCTGACGATTCCGCCCCGGATCTCGGTGTTGCCGAGCTTGTTCTTGGTCTGGGACTCGAAGATGGGGTCCTTGACCTTGATAGCGATGGCGGCGACGATGCCGTCGCGGACGTCCTCTCCCATGAACTTCTTGCCGGAGAACTCGTTGACACCTTTCAAAATTCCTTCCCGGAAGGCCGAGAGGTGGGTGCCGCCCTCGTTGGTATAGGTGCCGTTGACAAAGGAGAAGTAGTTTTCGCCATAGCCATCGGTATGGGAGAAGGTGAACTCCAGGGTGTCCTCTTTGTAATGCACAAAGTCATAGAGTTGGGTGCCGTTGATCTCCTTGCTCAGCAGGTCGAGCAGGCCGTTATTGGAGAAGAAGCACTCCTCGCCGAAGTAGAGCTTGAGACCGGCGTTCAGGTAGGCATAGCGCCACAGACGTTTCTTGATGAAGTCGAGGGAGAAGGTGTACCCCTCTTTGAACTGCTCGGGGTCGGGCAGGAATTCGATAAGCGTCCCGTCTTTCTCGGTGCTGTCGCCACTCTCCTCGGAGATCAGCTTGCCGCGGCAGAAGCAGGCCTTGGCATATTGCCCCTCCCGGAACGACTGCACCATGAACTCGCTGGAGAGGGCGTTGACCGCCTTGGTGCCGACCCCGTTCAGGCCGACGGAAAATTGAAAGACATCGGTATTGTATTTGGCGCCGGTATTGATGATAGACACGCAGTCGACAACTTTGCCCAGTGGGATGCCACGGCCATAGTCTCGTACCTTTACCCGATTGTCTTCACTGATCTCGATATCGACCCGCTTGCCAACCCCCATGATGAACTCGTCGACCGCGTTGTCGATGATCTCTTTCAACAGGATATAGATGCCGTCGTCAGGATGGGAACCGTTGCCGAGACGGCCGATATACATCCCTGGCCGCAGGCGGATATGCTCCAGCGAGCTCAGGGTCTTGATCTTGGATTCGTCGTAGGTGGTGCTGTTAGTCATAGGTGATTCTTACGAATGGGGGCGTTAAACGAAGGTGTTTTAGATTTTGCATGAAAAATGGTGCTGGAAATCAATGGCTTTGCCTTGTATATCGTTCTTTCCCAGGGGCCGCAATCATTTTTAGCGACCGGCTAATTTGATTTGACCGGGGCAGGGAAGCATTGTAAAAAGGTGCATATTGTTTTTTGGGGAGGCGTAACCCTAAAATTTTACTGATTGATTTAGTAATATGAATGCAATGATTCAGCGTATGGCATACGATGAGTTGCGGAGGAAGAAATGACGAAGAACCTTGCTGAAATATTTACCCCGGAAGTCTTGCAACAACTCTTTCCAAAGGCTCGGAGCGATGAGTTCTTTGAGGCGCTTTTTGGTGACGCCTCGGAAGGAGCTTATGATATTTGCCTTGAATTCGTTGGTAACCCCAATCTACAGACTTATCAATTTGAGTTGCACTTGAAGCAGCGCCCAGGCAAGTGCCTGGCCTGCAATCTTACCTACGGCTTGCCGGAGGTCTTTTCGCGTCACCCTGGTCTTAATATTAAGGGCTTGGCGGCCGAACTTGCGAGTAAGCTTGGCCTTGATCCAGAGCAGATTTCGTGGAGTTTAGGGGTGACGAAGTCGATCTCCTCGGCCCTGCATGTTATCCCGTTTTTGATCACTGTCGAGTGACCTGCCCCAGGTGATTGCTTGCCGGAGTCTGTGTTGAGCTTGCGAGACTCTATCCGTGTGGCTGTCCTGATTCCAATGAGAGCAGATACATGGGTAGGCGATCGAAATAGCGCCCTACATCCTGGGGGCGGTGGGCGTCTGAACCTGCCACCAGTTTGACGCCCAGTTCCTGCGCTTGTCGGATCAGCCAGGGGGGCGGGTAGGGTTGTTGCCGATGATCAAAGCCCGAGGTGTTGATCTCGAGCGCAATGTCTTTGGCTGCCAGTTCGACAAGGATGGCCTCCATCAGCTGCTTATGGTCATTGTCGAACATGATCTCAGGGTGGTGGCGGAGGGCAGCGTCAAGGTGGCAGAGGACGGTTGCTGGCAGTTGTCCAAGTGCTTGCCGTAAGCCCTCAAAATAGGCGCGCAGGATCTCTTTCACTCCCAGACTTGAACATTTGGCCATATTTTCGGTTTTGCGGCTCAAGAGATTGAGATGCTCGTCTTCGTGGCGCAGGAAGTGATAGGATAGACCGATTCTGTCCCAGTCATATTGCCGCAAGAAGGCGATTGTCTCAGCGACCTTCTCGGGATTGTAGCCGACCTCCACCCCAAGACCGATATCTACCCGGTCTCGATATTTCCGCTGCAGAGCGCGGCCGGTGGTGAAATAGACCTCGAAATCAGCCGCGGTCAACCACGTCGTCTCGAAGTAGCGAATGCCGATTTCGAAGTGCTCAAGGAAGATCAGACGTTCAAGGCCCTTGTCACAGGCGGCCAGGACGTAATCCTCCATCTCTCCCACCGCGTGGTGACAGAGACAGGAGTGGACATGCCCATCAGTTTTCAGATCAAGAGGTGTCATGGGTGGTTGTATATCCTTCATTCTTGTTATGATTACGCGCTGCTTTGTTGCACGTCTCCAGGGGCCGTTAGGAAAATAACTTGTGCACTCTCGCCCTCACATTGCGGTCCCTGGTGTCGGCATGCCTATGCGGGATGGACCCTGTTATCTTCTTTCAACGGTTCAGTTGAAGGAGAAATCTTTTTTCGGTGACGCACACGGTGTGAGGTGATTAGTGTCCCGTCTGCCCAAGCTAACGGAGTATAACCAGGTAACTCTTTTCCGTCCAGGGCAACTTTGCTGTTGCCTGGCAGCTATGGTTAGATTAAAATCTCATGTATTGAGGTTCTTTACGTTATTTTTGGAAATTTAGCTTAGCCGATCAGCTTGTGATCCTTATTGTGCTATTGACATGAAACTTCTTTTTGATTTTTTCCCCATACTGCTATTTTTTATCGCTTACAAAGTGTACGATATCTACGTGGCAACCGCGGTGATTATTGTCGCTACCGTTATACATGTCGCCTACGCTTGGCTTACAACCCGCAAGGTGGCGAGCATGCAGTTGGTCACCCTGGCCATCATTATCATCTTTGGTGGGTTGACCTTGTATCTGCATGATGAGCAGTTTATCAAGTGGAAGCCCACGGTGATCAATTGGCTCTTTGGTGCTGCTTTTCTGGCAAGTCAGCTGTTTGGAGAGAAGACGGCCATAGAGCGGATGATGGGTGGCAGTTTGGTGTTGCCAAGACCGATCTGGCGGCGGCTTAACCTCAGCTGGGTGACCTTTTTCTTTGTCATGGGAGCGGTAAATTTGTACGTCATGTCGCATTACGATCGTGATACCTGGGTCAATTTCAAACTCTTTGGTATGCTTGGCATGACCTTCGTCTTCATGATTTTGCAATCGTTTTATCTGTCCCGCCATCTGCCGGAAGCAGGCGTTCACGAGTAACTTCCCCTTTTTGTGCCTTTCCCATGACCCGTAACGATTTGCCTCAAGACGATCTTGTCAGCATAACCGACCTCTCCTTCGCGTACAGCAAAGAGAGTGGAAGCCGTAAGATTTTGGACGGCGTCAACATGGCCATTCCCCGTGGCAAGGTGGTGGCTATCATGGGGGGCAGCGGTTGTGGCAAGACAACACTTCTGCGGATGATTGGCGGACAGCTACGCCCACAGCGAGGTTCGGTGGTCATGGATGGCCAGGAGGTGCACACCTTAAGCGACCGCAAGCTCTATGCCCTGCGGCGGCGAATGGGCATGCTCTTTCAGTTTGGCGCCTTGTTTACCGACATTTCGGTGTTTGATAATGTCGCTTTCCCGATACGGGAACACACGCAGCTGCCTGAGGAGCTGATTCACGATTTGGTGTTGATGAAGTTGCACGCGGTAGGCCTTCGCGGTGCGGCGCATCTGATGCCGAATCAGCTGTCTGGTGGTATGTCACGGCGCGTGGCCTTGGCACGTTCTATTGCCTTAGACCCTCAATTGATCATGTATGACGAGCCCTTCACTGGACTTGACCCAATCTCACTCAGCATCGTTGGCCAGTTGATCCGCAGGCTAAACGATGCCTTGGGGGCGAGTTCGGTTATTGTTACCCATGATGTGGCGGTTTCACTCAAAATTGTCGATTATGTGTATTTTGTGTCGGAAGGGAAGATTGCCGCTGAAGGGACGCCCGACGAGATCATGAGTTCGGATATCGCCTTTGTCAAACAGTTTGTCCACGCCGAGCCGGATGGACCAGTGCCTTTCCATTACCCGGCCAAGGACTATCGCAAGGAATTGTTGAACCTTCCATGAGTAAGTTTCTAGGGAATTTTTTTCGATCTATTGGTCATCAGGTCGATGACGGCATCTGGCGGCTTGGTTATGCCTGTCGCTTTTTGTTGACGCTGTTGATCTATTCGGGCATAAGTTTTCGCCGTTTTCGGCTGACGGCCAAAGAGGTCTACTTCACCGGGGTCTTGTCACTTATCGTTATCATGGTCTCCGGTCTTTTTGTTGGGATGGTTTTGGGTTTGCAAGGCTATAATACCCTGCAACGCTACGGTTCGAGCGACTCGCTTGGGGTCTTGGTCGCCCTCTCCTTGGTGCGCGAATTAGGGCCTGTGATGGCAGGTCTTTTGTTTGCCAGTCGCGCTGGTTCCGCTGTTACCGCCGAAATTGGTTTGATGAAGGCCACCGAGCAGTTAAGCGCCATGGAGATGATGGCGGTTAACCCCATCGCCCGTGTGGTCGCGCCACGCTTTTGGGGTGGGGTCATTGCCATGCCTATTTTGGCGGCGCTCTTTTCGGCCACGGGTGTCTTTGGTGGTTATTTAGTTGGAGTCCAGCTGGTCGGTGTCGACGAGGGGGCCTTTTGGTCTCAGATGCAGTCTTCAGTCGATTTTCGAGAAGATATCTTGAACGGGGTTATCAAGAGTGTTGTTTTTGGTATACTGGTTTCCTGGATCTCCGTTTTTGAGGGCTATGATGCGGAGCCAACCGCTGAAGGGGTCTCAAACGCAACGACGCGGACCGTGGTTACTGCTTCCTTGGTAATCCTGTTTGCGGATTTTATTTTGACAGCACTGATGTTTTAAGGGTGAATCATGAGCCGGACAACACTTGATCTATGGGTAGGTTTTTTTGTGAGCATGGGCATCGTTTCCATGATCTTTTTGGCGCTCAGGGTTGGGAATCTGGGCGGTTCAAATCTTGGCGAATCATACCAATTGAAGGCGAGATTTGATAATATCGGCAGTCTCAAGGTGCGTTCTGCGGTCAAAAGCGCAGGGGTTGTGGTCGGCAGAGTCAGCGCCATCGATTTTGACGTAGAGACCTACGAGGCGGAAGTCACCCTTACCATCAGCGATCGCTATTTGTTTCCAACCGATACCTTTGCCAAGATCATGACCTCCGGACTTTTGGGAGAACAATACATCGGCCTTGCGGTTGGTGGTGACGAAAAAATGCTTAAACGTGGTGATGTCATCTCGAAAACGCAGTCGGCAATCGTCATAGAAGATCTGATCAGTCAATTCATGTTCAAGAAAGCATCAGAAGGAGACGTCCAATGATCCCTGTTTCTTCCCGTTCCCGTCTTGTTGTCGTTTCTCTGCTGTTGATTGCGCTTTCGGGATGCGCGACGACCAATGGCACTTATCGGGACAGGTCGAATGATCCCTGGGAAGGGTTCAATCGATCTATGTTCTCGTTTAACGAGGGACTCGATCGGGCCTTGATCAAGCCAGTAGCCAAAGGCTACGAGGCTGTTGTGCCGACCCCGATCAATACTATGATTACCAATTTTTTTAACAATATTGGAGATCTGATGGTTGCCGTTAATAATCTTCTACAGGGAAAGGTAAAAGATTCGGCGAGTGACCTGGGCCGGGTGGCCTTGAACAGTACCCTCGGTATTGCTGGTCTGATTGATGTCGCTACCGGCATGACGTTGGAAAAGCACAACGAAGACTTTGGTCAGACCTTTGCGCGTTGGGGCTTTGGAGAAGGGCCCTTTGTGGTGTTACCGTTTTTCGGCCCATCGACGGTGCGCGATACGTTTGGCCTGGCTGCTGACTTGCCTACGGATCCGGTGTCCTGGGTCTCGCCGGATGTTGTCAGGTTTTCTGCGGCAGGGGTCCGTTTGATAGATACACGGGCCGATCTTTTCTCTGCCGAGAAAATCGCCGAGGCCGGTGCGATAGACAGGTATAGCTACTTGCGTGGTGCCTATCTGCAGCGCCGTCAATATTTGATCTACGATGGACGCCCGCCGCGTGACAAGGAAGAGTATTAATTATTCTGTACAATAAAAGGAAATGATGATGAAGAAACTATTGGCTCTACTCCTGGTTTTTTTTCTTGCTACGCCGGTTTTGGCTGTCGAAGAGTTGACCCCTGAGATGCAGGTTAAAAAAATCACCGATGCCGTATTGGAAATCGTTCGTAATGATACCGAACTGCAGAAAAACGGTAACACTGGGCCTGCGACGCAATTGATTGATGAGAGAGTGCTTCAACCGCACTTCAACTTCCTGCATATGACCAAACTTGGCTTGGGCCGTGAGTGGCGGAAGGCATCTCCCGCGCAACAAGATGCCTTGGTCAAGGAGTTCAAAACCCTGTTGGTTAACACATACTCCAACGCCCTTACCATCTACAAGGATCCAACCGTAAATTTTAAGACGTCTCGCTATAAGGCGACGGATACCGATGTGATGATCCGTACTCAGGTGCTGCAGACGGGGATTGCGCCGGTTGATATTGACTACAATGTTGAGAAGTTGGGCAATGAATGGAAGGTGTACGATGTTGTGGTGGCTGGCGTAAGCCTGGTGACCAATTATCGCCAATTTTTCAGTCAGGAAGTGAGAAAGGGTGGCATTGAAGGTGCTATCAAGTCATTGCAGGCGAAGAATCAGACGCAGGGAAAAAAATGATTCAAGGGAGTGCCAGCCCATACCAGGTTGTTGCCCCGATGACCTATGCGACGGCGGCAGAACTGTTTGCCTGCGGGCAAGCTCTTTTGCTTGGGAAGGAGACGGTATTTGATTTTGCGTCTGTGCCGAGCGCTGATTCTTCGGCCCTGTCGGTTATTCTTGGCTGGCAGCGGGTGGCGGGAGAGGGGCGGTTACGTTTGCGCAATTTGCCGGAGAGCGTTTTGTCGCTTGCCAAGCTGTACGATGTTGCTGAATTGTTGCCTCTCGCCTAGGAGTCTTTAGGGCTCGGCGCTTCCTGACCCCTCACCTTGCAGTTCCTTATGCCGTTCTGGCTATTCGGGATGTTCGATGTAATTTTTGGAGTCAGTTGGCGGCAAGTTAGAGTGCCCTGCATCGACGTTGTCTCACGGGTGCAGCTGCAATGTCTTATCGATGATATCTCTCAGTTCTGTTAGCTGAAACGGCTTGTGGATTCCTGCCAGAAAGCCATAGTCACGATAGGCGGCCATGATTGGATCGTTCGCGTAGCCGCTGGCGACGATGGCCTTGGCTGAGGGGGTAATCTGTCGCAGTTTTGCCATTGTCTCTTTCCCGCCCATGCCGCCGGGAATCGTCAGGTCCATGATCACCAAGTCAACTGGCCTCCCCGCCTTCTGTTGTTTTTCGTACAGCGACAACGCCTCGTCGCCGTCTTTGACTAACAACACCTCATACCCAAACAGAGAAAGCATCTTTTTCGTCATCTCCCTGATCTGCTCATCATCATCCATCACCATGATCCGGCCTGTCCTTTTGGGTGTGGATAGGATTCGTTCTGCTGTGGACTTATCAAGCGCTTCGGCTTTCCCTTTGGCCGCCGGCAGCGCAATCATGAAGGATGTCCCTTGCTCTGGCTTGGAAACGCCCATGATCTTACCGCCATGCTTGGTGATAATCGAGTGGCAAAGCGCCAGGCCAAGGCCACTGCCCGTCTCCTTGGTAGTGAAATAAGGGTCAAAAATCTTGTTCATCAGGGACTCTGGGATGCCTTGCCCTGTGTCGTGGATTGTGACGGTGACGCAATCAGTAGGAGGGAGTGTCGTGTTAGTGCCATCGCTGTTTGGAACATTCTGGCAGCGGATGTCAATGATGCCTCCTTCCGGCATGGCCTGGATGGCGTTGATAACCAGATTTTGGATGACTTGGCTTATCTGGCCGGTGTCCATTTCAACCGACCAGAGATCAGATGGGAAGTCATAGTGGCAGGCTGCCTTACTGCCTCGCAGAACAAAATCGGCCGAGGCCGTGATGACCTCGGAGATGGAGGCAATGGTCATCACCGGGTTGCCGCCTCGGGCAAAGGTCAGTAGCTGTTGTGTGAGTTTTGTTGCCCTGGAGGTGGCTTTGTTGACTGCTTCCAGAAGAGGGTAGGTCTCATCGTCTGGCGAGATTTTCATCAGGCAGAGGTCGATATTGCCCATGATAGCCGCCAGGATATTATTGAAGTCATGGGCGATGCCTCCGGCAAGAAAGCCAAGAGACTCGAGGTTTCTCGTCTTCAAGAGCTCTTGATGGATGCGGGCGGCATCGAGTTTGGCCTGATGAAGTTTGATGAAGACCTTGACCTTGCTGAGCAGGATGTCGGCATCGAGCGGCTTGAACAGGTAGTCAACGGCACCGGTTTCATAGCCCTTGAACACATGCCGCTGATCCTTGTTGATTGCGGTGACAAAGATGATAGGAACATCGCGAGTGGCTTGATTCCCCTGCATGAGAGTGGCAGTTTCGAAACCATCCATCCCTGGCATTTGTACGTCAAGCAAAACAAGGGCAAACTCATGGCGCAGCATCAGGGCAAGGGCTTCGTTGCCGGAACTGGCTGTCAGTATCTCGATCCCAAGCGATGCCAGGGTGACCTGCATGGCATGAAGATTCTCCGGACGATCATCGACAATCAGTATTTTTATTGTTTCATTGAGCATAGTGTATCGTGCAGGTGTGCCGTGTTTTCAGCCCAGTAAGCGGGCGATTCCTGTGAGGTCGAGGATGTGATCTGGCTGAGCCTGATTGAACGCTGCCTGGGGCATGAAGGAGATCTCTGCCGTTTTCGGGTCTTGGACAATGGTGAGCCCCCCGCTGGCCTTAATTGCCGCAAGTCCACAAGCGCCATCGGCGTTGGCGCCAGTCAGGATAACGCCGACCAGTCTTGACCCGTAGGCCATAGCCGCCGTTTCAAAGAGGATATCGATTGACGGCCTGGCGAAGTTGATTTTGTCATCCAGTGACAGAGAAAAGCTTTTGTCTCGTTCGATCAACAGATGGTAACCGGCCGCTGCGATGTAGATGACACCGGGCAGGATTGGTTCTTTGTCTTCTGCCTCCTTGACCGGCAGGGAACAATGCTGGCTAAAGAAATTGACTATATACTCGCCGCCTTCAGGGTGCAGATGCTGAACGACGATCACGGCTTGTGGCAAAGCGCGAGACAAGTGGGGCAGGATTTTTGCCAATGCGGCAAAACCTCCTGCTGAGGTGCCAATGACGATCGCGTCGTAGTCTGTCAACATGTGTGTTTCTGATACACTTTCATGTGTGGTGCAAGTTCCGTGTAGTTTGTGGCCCGAGAGAAGAAGCGCAAACTCTCCTTGTTGCCAAGGCAGAGAAACCCGTTGTTGATCAGACTGTCATCAAAGAGGCCCAAAACTTTTTCCTGCAGAGTTTTGTCAAAATAGATCAGAACATTGCGGCAGAGCACCAGGTGCATTTCGCCAAAAACTTGGTCGGAGGCCAGATTGTGGCGGGCGAAGGTGATGTTCTTTTTCAGTGACTTAGCCATGATTACCGAATCGTATCTGGCGTGATAGTAGTTGGCAAGTGTCTCATGCCCGCCACCTTTTTGATAGTTCTCGCTATAGGCTTTCAACTGGGCAAGGGGGTAGATCCCCTCACGTGCAGTCATCAGCGCCGTTTCGTTGAAATCGGTAGCATAGATAGTGCTCCGCTCCAAAAGCCCCTCTTCTGCCAGAATGATGGCCAGTGAGTATGCCTCTTCCCCGGTAGCGCAACCGGCGTGCCAGATCTTGATGAAGGGGTAGGTGGCAAGATACGGCACGACCTGTTTTCGTAAGTAGGCATAGGTCTCGGGGTCACGAAACATCTCCGTGACCGTGATCGAGAAGTTGTTGATCAGTTCTTGAAAAAAAGCAGGTTCATACAAAACTCGGCGGGTCAGTTCAGAAATGTTCTGGCAGTCAAGTTTGTGCATCCCCTGCAGGATACGACGTTCCATCGAGGCCCTGGCGTAATGGCGGAAATCATACCCATAACGCCGAAAGATAGCCTCCAGCAACAGATCCATCTCGATGGCGACAATTTCTTGTGCTTCCATGCGGTGGCGACCGGTGATTTCTTTAGCGATAGAGCCAGACCCGCATCATGGCGAGCAGGCGATCTTCGTTTATCGGTTTGGCCAGATAGTCGCTGGCCCCGGATGCCATGCACTTTTCTTTGTCCTCAGGCAGGGCCTTAGCGGTCAGGGCAATGATTGGCAGATCCCAGAAACGTTCCTGGGCGCGAATTTCCATGGTTGTCTGGTAGCCATCCAGTACCGGCATCATGATGTCCATCAGGATGAGATCAATTGCTGGGTCTTTGTCTAGCAATTCTAGGGCATGGCGGCCGTCGTTGGCAAGGATGATTTTCATGCCGCGTTCTTCAAGGATACGGGAGAGTGCAAAGGCATTGCGCATGTCGTCGTCTACCACCATGATCCGTTTGTCACGGAACATGGTGTCTTGGTCGTAGAGGCTGGCGATCATCTTTCGCTTCTCCAGAGGCAGTTTGCTGACCACCCGATGTAGGAAGAGGGCTGTTTCGTCAAGCAGACGCTCTTCTGTTTTGACTCCTTTGATGATGACGGTATCGGTGTACTTGGCCAGTGTCTGTCCTTCCTCACGCGTCAGGTCTCGTCCCGTATAGATGATGACTGGTGGGATAATGATTGTCTCATCCTGGCGTAATCGATCGAGAAGCTCAAAACCGCTGATGTCTGGCAGGCCGATATCGAGGATCATGCAATCATATTTCTTGGCTTGCAGCGCGGCAATTGCCTCTTCTCCGCTGGCGACCGAGGTGACGATGACATCGCCGTTGCCGATCAGTTCGGTGATTCCCTGGCAGATAAAGGTATCGTCCTCTACGACCAACAGGTCACGGACCCGTTTGGAAATGGCCTCTTCCAGGCGAGCGAAGGTGGAGAGAAACTCATCTTCGCTGACCGGTTTGCTTAAAAAACCGATGGCCCCTTTCTTGAAGGCCTCTATCGTCTTCTCCTGGCCAGACATCATGTGCACCGGGATATGTCGCAGGCTTGGGTCATTCTTGATGGTCTCAAGCACCTGCCAACCATCGATGTCCGGCAGCCGGATGTCAAGGATAATGGCACTGGGGATGTAGGTCTTGGCCAGATGCAACCCGTCGATACCGGTAGCTGCTGCCAGACATTTGAAGCCTTTTTTGCGACCTTGAGCGACAACGACTTTGGCGAAGGTCAGGTCATCCTCTATGATCAGCAGACGCTTGTCGCCTGCTACCAGGGTCTCCCTGTCATCGTCGATGATGGGTGTACTTGTGGGGCTGGCACGTATTAAGGCAGGCTGTGGTAAAGTGTTCTCCTGTTTGGCTGGGTCAACAATGTCGCGCTGGAGCGGCAGGAAGAGGGTGAAGGTTGCCCCTTTGCCCGCTTGGCTGCGGAGAGTGATCTCGCCGCCGAGCAGTTCGGCGAGCTTTTTCGAGATGGAAAGGCCTAACCCTGTGCCGCCGTATCTGCGAGACGTGCCGCCTTCTGCCTGCTTGAAGGCATCAAAGATGATTTTTTGCTGTTCTGGGGAAACCCCGATTCCGGTGTCTTCAACCTCGATGGCTAGGCTTTGTTGTGGTGCAAGGCCAGCGGGTAAGGAATGGGGAGTATTCTCCGGCTGGAGGAATCGTACCGTCACCCCGCCATGCTCGGTAAATTTAATGGCGTTACCCACCAGGTTTCGCAGGATCTGTTCGAGCCGCAGGCGGTCACTGATCATGCTGGCAGGCAACTCGTCGTCCAGCGTAACGGTTATCTGCAGGTTCTTTTCTTCGAGCAGAGGGGAAAAGTCTTCACGCAGCCAATCGCCAAGGCCACGGAGGCTGATTGTCTCGTTGACGATATCCATGTGACCGGCTTCGATCTTCGAGAGGTCTAAGATGTCGTTGATCAGTCGCAGCAGGTCATGGCCGCTATTGTAGATAATTTCGGCGGATTCTACCTGGGGGGGGAGAAGGTTGCCACTTTTGTTCTGTGAGAGGTTACGAGCCAAAAGCAACAGGCTGTTTAACGGAGTGCGGAGTTCATGGGACATGTTGGCTAAGAATTCCGATTTGTAGCGGTTGGAGGCGGCTAACTCTTTGGCTTGGGCATCAATGTCAGACCAGGCCTCCTCCAGATCACGGTTTTTTTCTGCAATGTCGTCTCGTTGGCGCAGCAGAGATTCACTTTTCTCTTCTAACTCCTCATTGGCACTTTGCAGTTCTTCCTGCTGTGCCTTCAGTTCCTCTTCGTTCTGACGTAAGGTTGAGGTCTGTTCCTCCAACTCCTCGTTGACGGCACGTAACTCTTCTTGCTGGGCTTGCAGGATAGAGGCTTGCCGTTGTGTCTCGGACAACAGAGCCAAGGTCTCTTGGCGTTGTCGGCATGAATAGAGGGCGATAGCAATGCCCTCCGCCACCTCTTGCAGGAAGGTACGCTGTTCTTCTGTAAAGGGTGCAATTGATGCCAACTCGATAACGCCGCGAACCCTGTTTTGCCAGAGCACCGGCAAGAGGAGAAGGCTGATAGGTGATGTGTCTCCCAAGCCGGACTGAAGATGCAGGTAATCGGCAGGGAGATTGTCGATGAGCACCAGCCGTTGTCCGAGGGCTGCTTCACCGACCAGGCCTTCACCAAACTTGCACTCTGTAGGGAGTTTCGCTAGCGGAGAGTGGCAAAACGTGGCCGTCAGGCGCAGCATGCCATCGGCTTGGGCGACATGAAAGGCGCCGGCTTGAGCATTGATGTAGTGGGCGAGAAAGGTGATGATGTCTCGGGCCAGGCGCTCTTCCTCCTTGTTTTCGCGCAACTGCTCTGCAATTTCTGTGCGGCCAGCAGCAAGCCACTGACTGCCTGCGATCGACTCGGCCATGCGATTGAACATGTCACTGAGCTTGCCGACTTCGTCATTGCTGAGCTGGGTGATGCGGGTTGTATAGTCGCCTTGGCTGATGCGATCTAAGGCGTCCAACACTCTGCGCAGGGGTCGGTTGATAGATCGATTGACACTGACCGAGAGCCAGAGGCCAAGTGCCATCGCAAGCAGACAGATAGCAAAGGAGGTCGTGCTTGCCAGGCGGGCAAAATGCTTGGTTTTTGCCTCGAATTGTGTGTCGTTTCGGATGGCGTCGGCGAGCAGTATCTCTACCGAATTTTCTACATGCGTGCTCTCTGCCAGCAAGCGATTGTTGAGATCATCAAGGTTGCGGTCGACTGCCAACACGGCATTAAAAACATTTTTGTACTCATCGAGGATGCTGGTCGTTGCGATAATATCTGCCTCTGGGATCTCCGAGGAGGCGAAGGCCATTCGCAGATCGTCAATTGCCTGGTAGAGCATGTCGATCGAAAACTGATTCTCGCGTGCTAGGTAATCTTTTTCATAGCGTCTGATTTGCAAGACCAAGGTGGCCACGTCCGGCACATATTTTTTCAGAACACGGTTGGTGAGCGCCGCCGCTGCTTTTGAAGCCAAAAGGGCTGTCGCAGCCGAGTGCTGGCGCATTGCGGGGTCAGTCAAGGTTTGCAAATGATTCTTGATGGCGAGTTGGTACTGGTCAAACAGGGTGTAGAGTGTGCGATTTTTTTCGGTATTTGGGATGGCCGAGAGGAAGAGTTTTGTCAAGTCGGTCAACGCCTTTTTTTCGGCCTGATCTTGCGAATAAAAATCAGTACCTTCATCGGACATGAGCATCGATTGTACTTTGTTGAGGCTTGTTAGGACGGGGCCTACGGCATGTTCGGTGGTTTCCAAATCAAAGAGTTTATGGGCCAGGTGACGGAGATTTCCTATCATGCCGCTTTCAGGGTTTAAGCCACGTTGGGAATAGGCATCGGTCAGCTGGCGGAAAAGACGTTTGTAGGTAGAGGTTGCAGAGGCAATGTTCTCGGCGTGAGCCACGAACTCCGGGCTTTGTTTCTCTTCAGCATACTGCCTGATATTATGTGCCAGGCGCTCGATATCGTTTAGTTGCTGCTCGACTTGATCGGCCTGGAAGAGTTCCTTGTTGAGGACAAATTCGGAGGCCGATTGGCCAGCCTTGAGCATGTCCGATTGAATCGCCAAGGCCTTTTCGTCATAGTGCGCACGGTTTTCCTGTCTCTGCAGAAAGGAGGATTCAACTTGGTTTAAGGCATATTGGTGGACAGCCAGAGACAGGACGAAGAGGGTGAGGAGGAGAGCGCTATTGGCCAGTAAGCGGTTTTTGATGGAGAGATGGGTGAGTACCGGCATTAATTTTCGTTTGTTGGCGTGGGGGTTAGGGCATGATGCCGAGATGGGTCAAGAGTGATCCTTCTAGGCGATGGAGGTCGAGCATCGCCTTACGGGCACCAACTACGGCTTTGCTCTGCAGAATCTGACTCTCGAGCAAATCTCGTTGCGCCTGGGCGACTTGGATGGTGGTGGAACGGCCCAGGCGAAATTTTTCCTGCTCAAGGGCTAAGGCCTTTTCTCGCAAGGTGGCGGTGGCGGTAGCCGCCTTGACTTGCGCACTGGCCTGCTCAACATCGACGTGGGCCGAGCGCACTTCAACCTGCACCAACTGCTCCATGTTGCTTAACGCCGCATTGGCTTGCTCGAGAGACCAGCTGGCGGCGGCATGTTTCGCCTTGGACTCACGGTTCTTGAGTGGAAACTCCAGACTCAGCCCGCCGGCATAGGCGCTATCGTTAGTTGTCATATCGTCATGGCCGGCAAAAGAATAGGAGTACCTTGAGCCGCCGAGGGAGAGAAAGAGATCGAGTTTTGGCAGAAGCCCGTTCTTGGTCTGGGTTACCTCAAGGTCATTACGGCGCACCAGGAGTCGAGCTTGGTTTAAATCGGCCCTCTTGCTCATGGCCAAGGCGACGTGGTGATCGACTGCGTCAACCGACATGTCTGATAGCTCTGGCGTGTCGCTGAGGGTGATTTCTGCCTGCCAATCGGCCTGACCGCCCGGATTCACCAGATGCAAGAGGTTAAGTTTCGCCTTGGCCAGTGTGCCACGAGCGCTAACCAGTTGCTGGTATCGTTCGGCGGCTTCGGCTTCGGCGCTAGCCGCTTCGTTCTCGGCTATGGCCCCAACTTTGATCCTCTCCATGACCTCTTCGAGCTGCTGATTGGCGATGGTCAATGACTGCTGGTAGGTCGCTAGATTGCGGTCGGCGAGCACGAGATCCCAATAGGCTTGTTCAATGTTGGCGACCAGGGTTTCGGCGGTTCCTTGCAGCTCGTAGAGGGACATTTCGGTGTCCAGACGACTCTGTCGGAGGCGTGCCAGGGTGACGTCAGGGCCACGTCCCCGAAGCAGGGCTTGGGTGATGGTCAGATCCCAGTTCTGTTGGCGCGAACTGCTGTTGGCATCGGGGACGAGTTCTTTTTCCTGGTCGGCATTTAAGGTAATAGTCGCACCAAGGGAGGTTGCCTGCGAGAGGCCGACGCCGGTGCTGGTGGTCTCTCGGTCAACTGCCTGGCGTAGCGAGGAGGTGGTTGTGCTGGCCAAGGAGTCGGTGCCGTTGCTCAGGTAGCCGGTGCCATGGCTGTGGCTGGCTTTCGCAGTCAACAGGGGATCAAAGGCGGCTCGCTCCACTTCTTCGGCACTGCGGTTGATGGTTGGTTTCAAACGTTCGACATGGAAATTCTGGTTCTGCTCAAGGCCGATCAAAACAGCCTCTTGCAGGGTCAGCTTAAGCGGGATCGCCACCTTGGTCGGCAAAGGCTTGACCGGTACGGCTGTCTGCACCAGGCTCTGGTCACGGGACTCCATAAGCTCTTTCACCTTGGTTTCGCCAGCAATTTTGGGGCTCGACATGGCTTGATTGGGACTGAACTGCTTGACACAGGAACAGCACAACACCGCAAGTAAACAGAAAAACAGGGGCGTTCCCCTGTGGCATAAGACTGTTTTCATTCGTAACGTAACGCCTCGATGGGGTTAAGCTTCGCCGCCCGGCGGGCGGGATAATATCCAAAAAAGATGCCGACTGCAGCCGACACCACGAGGGCCAGTGCAATACTTGAGCCCTCGATCAGCATGTTGAACTCTGTGAACTGGCCGACCAAAAAGGTGGTAATGAAGCCAAGGGCGATGCCCAGCAGGCCACCAAGGCCGCTGATGACAATCGATTCCAGTAAGAATTGGCGAAGAATGTCCCACTCCCTGGCACCGATAGCCTTCCTTATGCCGATCTCTCGGGTACGTTCGGTCACTGTCACCAGCATGATATTCATAATGCCGATGCCGCCAACAATCAGAGATATGCTGGCGATGCCGCCGAGGAGCAGGCTGAAGGTGCGGGTGAATGATGAGGCCATCTCGATCAGTTCCGACTGATTGCGCACATGAAAATCATCCTCCACTTCAGGTCGCAAACGATGGGCGGTGCGCAAAATGGAGCCGATTTTTTCTTCTAAAGCCGCGGTGTCGGCTCCGTTCTCGACTTTTACGTCGATCTCGGACAGATAGTCTTGTCCTGAAATCTGCTTCATGGCGGTAGTGATAGGAATGATGATCATGTCATCTGGATTGAACCAGCCCTGGTCACCTTTGGCCTTCAGGACGCCGAGCACCTTGAAGTTGACATTTTTTATTCGGATTGTCTCTCCCACCGGGTTTTGTTCGTCAAAGAGCTGCTCGGCGGCGTTTGCGCCGAGCAGGGCAACCCGGGAGACATGCTCGTCTTCTAGGGCCGAGAAGGATTCTCCCCTCTCAATCTCAAAGGAGCGCAGCGAGAGGTAGGTGAGCGAGGCACCGGTAATGGTCGTGTTGATATTCTGGTTGAAATATTTGACTTGGGCCCGGCCCATGACCAAAGGGGCTACAGCCTCGACCTGAGGCAGTTCCCTGAGGATGGTCTCCGCGTCCGCCAATTTCATGCCTCGATTTGATTCGGAACGAACACCTCCACGCCTGTCGCCACCGGGCCTGACGATGAGGAGGTTCGTACCCATGGCGGTGACTCGGCCCATCACCTGAGCCTTGGCGCCTGAGCCGAGGGCCAGCATCGAAATGACCGCCCCGACGCCGATAATGATGCCGAGCATTGCCAAAAAGGTTCGTAATGGATTGGCAAGCAGTGTCTTGCAGGCAATTTTAATCAGAGTCCAGATCAGCATGATTTGTTCTCCGTAATCTTCCCGTCGACAAACTGGATCTGACGGTGGCAAAAGCCTGCTACCAGGGGATCGTGGGTGACGAGGATGATGGTGCGTCCTTCGCTGTTCAACTGCTTGAAGAGTTCCATAATCTCAATACCGGTGCGCGAGTCAAGATTGCCGGTCGGTTCATCGGCCAGGATGATCGCCGGTTCATTGACAATGGCCCGGGCGATGGCCACACGCTGTCGCTGTCCGCCGGAGAGACGGCTGGGGTCGTGCAGTAGTCTCTCTGCGAGGCCAACTTTGATGAGAGCCGTGGTCGCAACAGAACGCGCATCGTTTCGTCCGCCATAGAGCAGGGGCAGCTCGACATTTTCCAGGGCCGAGACGCGGGGCAGGAGGTTAAAGGTTTGGAAGACGAAGCCGATCCGCCGGTTGCGAACGTCCGCCAATTGGTTCGGGGAGAGAGAAGCAACGTCTTTGCCCTCGAGCAGGTACTCCCCATCGTCTGGGGTATCGAGGCAGCCCAGGATATGCATCAAAGTCGATTTGCCACTGCCGGAGGCCCCGGTAATAGCCACCATCTCGCCCGCCTCAATGTGGAGCGATACGCCGTCCAAGGCATGAACTTTAATCTCGCCGGAGAGGTAAGTCTTGCGGAGGTTCGTAGTCTGGATCATTTGCTGCGACTGCTTCCCATGAAGTTCATTTTATGGCGGTCATCTTGAGAGGTGGGGCTTTTTTTGTCCGATTGCCAGCGGCTCTGGCCATCTTCCGGGCTTAAGACGACGATCTCACCGATCTCAACCCCTTTGAGAATTTCGACGAACTCGCTGTTACTGTCACCGATGGTTACCGATCGTCGATTGCTATTGCCGTCCTTGTCTTGCACTGTCAGCCAGCTCTGACCTTTTTTACGTTCGAGTGCGGTCACCGGCACCAGAAGACTGTCCAGTTTGTTCTTGGTGACAATGCTGACATTAGCAGTCATCTCCGGCTTGAGCAGGGTTCGGTTGTCGCTTGTTACCTCCACCTTGACTTCGAAGGTGACGACATTGGAGTTGGTAAGTCCTTTGGTGGCAACTAACACGACTTCTCCCTTGAAGACTGCATCGGGGTAAGCATCAACCGTGATACGGGCGGTTTGGCCAGTTGCCACTCGGCCGATGTCACTCTCGTCGACCGAGACCAGGATGTAGATACGGGAGAGGTCTGCCAGGGTTAAGACGGCAGTGCCGCCACCAACATTGTTGATGCCTGAGGCGATAATCTGTCCTATCTGCACATTCTTGCTGGCTACGACTCCGTCGATGGGAGAGAGAATCGTGGTGTCGCTCAGGCGTTGCTCGGCGTCGGAAAGGGTGAGTTGGTCGGCTTCCGCCTGGGCCGTAGCCATCGTGATGTCTTGTTGGCGGGCCTCGACCTGCGCCTTTTTGCTGGCGATATCCTGAACCCTGGCTTGGGCGTTTTGCCATTCAGCTTCGGCACTGGCACTAGCGCTCGTAGCTACATCAAGCTCTTCGGCACTTGCCATCTTTTTTTCAAAGAGGGTGTTGATGCGCTGGAGCTTGCTCTTGGTCTCTTTGGCCTTGGCGGCAGCCGATTGTTCCGCCGAGATGGCACGCGCTTTTTCGCTGGTGTAGTCACGTTCGGCAATGGCAAGGTTGAGACGTGATTGAGCCATCCTGGCCCGGGATATGGCAAGGCTTGCTTTCTCCCGTTTGACGGCCCGTTCTTCATCGATAGGGTTAAGTTGCAAGAGGAGATCTCCCTGCTTGACTGACTGGCTTACTTCAACCGGTAACTGGGTGATTTCGCCGCTGGCCTTGCACTTGATTTCCACCTCCCGCTCCGGCACGACTCGCCCGGTTGCATCAACCACCACTTTCAGTGGCCAGATGCGAGCTACGGCAGTGCGCATTGCCCTCTCTTCCGATAGAGTTGGGTTTGGACTTGGTTTCAGGACTTCCCATAAGAGGGCGGAAACGACAAGCAGGGTGATGGTAATGATGATTTTTTTGTTCATAGCCATGGAATGAGCGACTTAAGGGGTAGAAGAGTAAAAAAACAGCGGCTACCTTGAGGGCTTGGCAGTTGCAAGAATGTTACGCAGGTCATTGTAATCACTATCTTTGACTGGCAGTAATTTCGTCAGGTTTGGACAGATGGCGGATAATACGTCTGGATCGTGTAGCGATTGCAGGGCTTTGCTCAGCGAGCTGATTAAGGATTCTGGCAGCTGCGAGCTGCCAACAAAGAGATGCTCATGGATGGGTGGACTTTTGGCAAGCATCCTTAGGCCTCGATCTTGGTAACTATAAAAGGTCTCGTCTTTGACCGCTCCGGCATCGTAGTAGCCGTTTAAGACAGCGAGTGCGACATTGCTGTGGCCTTTAAGGAAGTCGACCTGTGCAGCCTGTTTGAGGTCTACACCAGCCTCTTGCAGCATAAGACGGGGAATGACATAGCCCATGGTCGATTCCGGGGAGACAAAGGCCAAACGTTTGCCGGCGAGATCGGCCAAACTGTTGATGGGAGAACTGTTTTTGACGAAAATCATGCCGTGCAGAAAGGGGTGCCCATTGACCTCTTGGCAGGCCAAAAGCGGTTTCTTGCCATATTTTTTGGTCATCTCGACATACAAATTTGGCCCCATGTAGGCGAAATCCATCTGGTTTGTCCCCACTGCGTTTATCTGCTCTTGATAGTCTTTGCTTACCTTGATGACGATTCTCTTGCCGGTTTCTTTAAGTAGGTAAAAGGCTAATGGGGCAAATTTTCTGTGGATCTCAGTAGGGGTCAGGTAAGGGTGGATAAGAAGAGTGAGTTCTTGCCCTGCCCGAACCGAAGGGCAGAGGAAGAGAAAGAGCGCTACGAGGGTGAGGGTATGCAGGATGTTTTTTCTCATGATGCTGCAACAAAAAAAGTGATCCAGGCAAGCAAGATCAGGAGAGAGACCAGGGTTACCGGGATACCGGTACGGGCGTGTTCTGTGAAGCTGATTTTTATGTTCATGGCTGCGGCCTGTTCAACGACGATAAGGTTTGCGATGCTGCCGATAATGAGAAGATTTCCGGCGAACGTGCTGGAAACAGCAAGAGTATACCATTCCGCAAGCCGATTTGGGTCTAAAAATTTTATAAGGAGCATAGTTGCTGGCACATTACTGACAACGTTACTCAAGAGTGTTGAGACAACGGTCAGGGTTTTTAGGTTCGCCAGGTGGATCGTGTGTTCAGTCAAGAAGGCCATGGTCATCGCTGGCAAGCCAGCTTGCGTTACCCCTTGGATGACGACAAACAGTGAACAAAAGAGGGTGAGCAGTTGCCAGTCGACTAAGACGAGGATTTGGCGGGAGGCAAGTCTTCGACTGCAGAGTAAGGCTCCGGCAATGGCCATGGCCGATATTTCACGAGGGATTGCCGTAAAAAAAAGGATGATCAGAAAAAAAACAGCGATCAAGCCTTTTGCTGACTGCCAGGTGTTAAAAGCTGGCCAATCGTGAGAGCCCATGCTCCTCTCCGTAGTGCTGGCGAGTAGGAATTGTCCACGATATCGCCAACAAATCAGCAGATACCCCGTCAGTAGGGAAAATACAACAGGGAAAGTGCTCCAGGCAAGAAAAGCCCCGAAGTGCAAACGGGCAACTTGGCCGATGAGCATGTTCTGGGGGTTGCCGATTAGGGTTGCTGCAGAGCCGATATTGCTGGCTACGGCGAGCCCAAGGAGGAAAGGGAGTGGGTTGTGCCCTGACGGCAACAAGGTGCAAATAAGTACCGGCGTGAAGGCTAGACAGACGATGTCGTTTGCCAGGATGGCCGAAAGGATAGCGCTCGTAAGCATGGAGGCCAAAAGGAATAGGCGTGGGTGGCGCAACAGATCGGTGGTGCGTAAGGCAACCCAGGTGTAAAAACCTCCCAGGCGTAGCTGAGCCGAGATGATCATCAGGGCGTAAAGCAAGAGAATGGTGGGGAAGTCAATGGCTCTGATGGCTTGATCCAGGCTGAGGAAACCGCCGCTGACCATGGCGATGGCCCCCAAGATCGCAATGCCGGTACGATCAAGGCGAAGGCCCGGTATGCGGCCGACAGCGATGCCGGCATAGGTAAGGCAGAAAATCAGGCTGGCTCCCATCATTGATGTCGCAGCTCAGGAGTCCATTGCAAAAGCTTGAGTTGAACCCCTGAGTCGTTGTGATAGCTATTTGATGAACGAGCAGCAGTAATCGGTAGTCGTTTTGATTTTGAGGGAGAACTTCGCTTGGGCCGGAACGTCGAAGGACTCCCCGCCGTGGATGGTTTGCCAGCCCGATGCACCAGGGAGCATGACCTCCAGGTCGCCGCTTAGGATCTCCATGATCTCTTTGTCCGCAGTGTTGAACTCATACTCTCCAGGAAGCATGACCCCTAAGGTTTTTTTGCTGCCATCGGCAAAGATGATGGTGCGGCTACTGACTTTTCCGTCAAAATAGATATTGGCCTTTCTGACAACGGTAACATTGCTGAATTCATTCATGGGGGATCCTTGTAAGTTTTGTTGAGAGGTGAACTGTAACAGCCCTGCTGTCCAGTTGGGTTTGTTGTATGGCGAAAAGAGCCGGTTTGTTGTCGCCGTCGCACAGCGGACTTCTTCGCGGCATCTTTTTATGAAATAAATGTTTTCTTGATGACTTTTCCCTCTTGACACAAGTCCCACAATGTAGCATAGTGAGTCAAAAGGTGATTTGTCCTCTCCTTTTACTCCTCCTTGAAGGGCAGAGCCAGCAGGCTCTGCCTTTTTTTTGTTTCCGATGGACGGTTGCTGCAGGCAAGCGTTGCTTGGCGCTTCGCCTTGAAGAAGTTGCGAAGAAGTTCACCGCATTGGCTGGCCATAGGGCCTTGGCTTACGATCAGACTGTGATTTAGTCGTTGATCTTGGCCAATTTGGTATCGACTTACGGCGGCACCGGCTTTCGGGTCCAAGGCGGCAAAAACGACATGGGCCAAACGGGCGTGAATCAAGGCCCCCATGCACATCAGGCAGGGCTCCAAGGTGACAAAAAGAGTGGCGCCGGTCAATCGGTAATTCTGTGAACTCAAGCCGCCTGCCCGCAAGACCAGGATCTCGGCGTGGGCCGACGGGTCGGATAGTTCAATGGTGCGATTGCCGTCTTGTGCCAGCACCAAACCGTCGGCATCAACGAGGACGGCACCGATGGGTACTTCCTGACGCAGACCTGCCTGCACCGCCTCTTCATAAGCCAACTCCATGAATTTACGTTCCATTGCCCTGACTGCTTCCTGGCCAATCGTCTGTTGTGCTTTCGCCTGGAGGTGCCCCATTATGTGGTAGGATGGCGTTTGAGGCGATTGGCATAATTCGCTGCCTCCCAACCGGCAACGCAACCCTCGCCTACCGCCTTAGCCATCTGCCAAGGCTGACCGGCGATATCACCAGCCGCATAAATGCCGGGGATGTTGGTCTCCTGCCTCTTGTTGGTTTCGATATATGTCATGGTGTCTGCGTCAAGGGCTACTCCCAAATTGATAGCCAGCTCAATTGCCCCTTTGGCCCCCAGTTCGATGAAAACCCCTTCGACAGCCAAGGTGCTGCCATCGGTCAGGAGGATCGATTGGACGGCGTTCTCTCCCTGGATCTTTTCTACCCAAAGGCCGTCTTTGCGGCTTACCGTGCTACTGTCTAATTTCTGCTGCAACTCCGGAGTGGTTTCAAGTTTTTCGCTTATCAGGAAGACATGGGGGGTGTAGCCTAAGAGAGTAAGTGCTCCATCGACGGCCGCGCTACCATTGCCGATCACTGCCACCTGTGCGTTGCGGAAGAAATTGGCGTCGCAATCGACGCAGTAGCTGACCCCGCGCCCGGAAAGTTCTTTTTCCCCGGGGACTTTCAGTTTTTTACGTGCGGTGCCGGTCGCCAAAATTATGGTTCGGGCCAGGTACTCCTCTCGTTCGGTGCCGATGGAAAAAAGACCTTCTTTCTCCTCGACCCGGAGAACATCTTCGTCCTTGATCTTTGCACCAAACCCAAGGACCTGTTCTTGGGCGATGGCCAGCATCTTGGCCCCATCGGTCACCCCAGCGACGCAGAGATAATTTTCAACATGGGCCCCATGGATACTGCTCCCGGCTGATTTGCCGAAGAGCACTACCGAGGCCTTCTTTCGGGTGGCGTGAACGGCGGCTTGCAAGCCGGCAGGGCCGGCACCGATAATAACGACATCAATGACTGTCTGCTCCATTTATCTTCTCCTTTTTTGTGACTATCCCGCTATGATCTTGACTTATGCGGTAAGAGCTTGCTAAAACGAGTTGTCATCTCCGTTTTTTCCCCTTTTTCATATGGCTAGAAACTAATGGCTAAGGCCGTTTTTTTGAGAGCTGACGAGCGATCCCCCTCGCACGGGCAAGATCCCTTGCTGAAAAACGCAGAGGGTTATCTAAAATCTATTGAAGGTCTCAGTAATTTTTTTATGCCAAAAGTCACGTATCCAAACATCTTCGCCGGCGTCATTTGTGCGGCAATTGTCGTGCTTGTCAGTTTTCCGCTCTACATTCTTTTCTATCTTGATCCCGCCTTTGCCAAATTTGTCACGGTAAGCTCTGAGCGAGAGGCGGTGAAGGTGGCGAATCATATTGCTGCGGCACTTTTCCCCGGGGGCAGCGAGTTCAGTGAGACCTCGATCTCGGTCAGCAAGGAACAGCTCCTTAGCGAATTGCAACGTGATTTCCAAATTATCAAGGTTAAGATATTCAAACCGGACGGAACCATTATCTACTCCACCGACAAGCCGGATATCGGTGAGGTCAATACTCATGATTATTTCCGCGATGTGGTAGCTCACGGTCAACTCTACACCAAAATTGTCCAAAAAAATACGATTTCCATGGAAGGTCAGATTATGCCGATCGATGTGGTCGAGACCTATGTGCCGATGATGTACGGCGTGACCTTCGTCGGGGCCTTTGAAATCTACTACGATAATACAAAACCACGAACAGAATTACGGGCTCTGTTAAGCAAGGTAGGCACGTCGGTTGCCGTCCTGACGGTCTCCATGCTCATCATGATCCTGCTTGCCTTTTTTAATGCCAAGAAGAATTTCAAAGCAAAAAATGCGGCAGTGCTAGAGCTGAGCAAGGCTCATGATGAACTTGAAGCCAGAGTACGGGCGCGCACCTTGGAACTCTCAGACTCCAATGAGGCACTTAATCAAGAGATAGCCACTCGCCGGGCGGCGGAGGAGGAGAAGGAGCGCTTGATCCTTGAGCTTACCGAGGCCTTGAAGCAGGTGAAAACCTTGACTGGTCTTTTGCCGATGTGTTCGTCTTGTCAGCAAATTCGAGATGCCGAAGGCAAGTGGAGTCGCGTCGATGAGTATATTCAAGCCCGGACCAATGCCGAGTTCACCCATGGCATTTGCCCAAAATGTGCCAAGCGCCTCTACCCGGATCTCTATGGCCAGATCGATTGGGGAAAGGCGGAGAATTCTTAAGCCAGCTGAGTTTTTATATCTCAGGGAAAGGAAAATCAGCCTCATCCATTAACTTGGCAAAGCGCTGCTTCTTCTCTGTCTTTGCGGCATGATAGGCGACCAACCGTTCAATAATGCCAAGCACCATTGCATCGTCAGCCTCTTTGGCGATCCGGCGACCGATTTTCGGGAACGGGCCGCCCTTGCCGCCGGCGTACACCTCAAGACCCGCCCTGGTGGCCTTGATGCCGATATCGGCGAGTAGTGCATCGGAGCAGACCGCGGGGCAACCGGAGATGGCGATCTTAAATTTTGGTTTTACCGGTCCTCTGTCCTTGAAGGTTGCCAAAATCTTCTTGGATAGCGCCATGGTGTCAATCAGGCCAAGGTTGCAGTAGTTGCGCCCTACGCAGATTTTGGGCAGTGGAAATTTCCCTGGTCCTTTTAGCTCGGCGCCAACGGCGGCGAGGGCTTCGCGGATTTCAAGTTCGTCTTCTGCGCGGATATCGAGTAGGCGAAGATTTTGGACAGTCGAGAGATAGAGTCCCAAGCCATAGTCTTGAACCAATTTGGTCACAGTCGTTAAAATCGGAGTTGCTACTACCCCTTCTGGGATCAGAATGGTTAGACTTTTTTTGATGGAAGGCTCTTCCTTTGTCATTATTTGTCTCCATGAGTTGCAGGTTACGGTGAGTCTGATGTCTTTTGCTTCGTGCAGTTTGGAAAAAAGTACACCTGTTTACTTTAATTTATTTTCTGAATCAATTATTTTATGGTATTCATGAACGGCTCAGCGGGCATGTTTCTTGTTCGGCCGTTTGGTGGAGCCCATGCTTCATCGGTTTGGGCAAGAAAATGCTGCGGCTTATGACTTCGAACTTGACTGACAATTTTCAATAAATCATCTCATAAATAAAGGGGACAGGCATGGCAAGAACAAATAATCCATATGGCGCAGGCGATAAGGCTGTCAAAGCGATTGACAGAGACCGCGAGCGTGAGCGTCGCTTCATGATGCAGGCCTGTTTCAAGCATGCCGATGAACTTGCAACGAAATTAGTGCAACGTCTGTTAGATGAACATATCATCGAGACAACATCCGATCGTGACTTGCGAGAACTGTTCAGTTCTTTATTTACCAAGCTGGCCGACATGGAAGAGTTCGACATGCAGTTTAAAATTGCCCCCATCCGCTCCATGGTCAATAACCCGAATTTTATTACCCTCTACTTAACGCAGTATATCATCGAGGATTTGGTGGAGCACCCCAAGGTTCAGGACGTTTATGGTGAGGATCTCGAGGTGTACAGGGTTGTTGATTCTGTTTTGAGCAAAATCAGGCCGCAGGCTGGTTGATTTTCGTTTCGCCACTCTGAGTTGTTACTGATGTCGAGGAGTGACCAACAGCCATGAAAGCTCGTCATCCCGACAAGATGCCTTGTCTGTTGTTTGCTAATAGCCGAGGGGAGATCCAGGATTTCCCCGAGCTGCACATGGCGGGAAGGAGCGCTTACCAGTTCAACAGCCCTGAGCTTGTCGATCTTATCCCTCTGCCGGAGGGGAGTGAACTCTTCGTGCTACCGGATCGGTTGCCGGTTGGCTTTGATCCTGCCGATGGTGAGGCCGCGAGGCTTCTTGAAAACCCCTTTGATCCTGCAGAGGGGATCCAAGCGGTAGCCGCTTTCGTTTCCCCGGCTCACACCACCATCCTCTCTGCCGCTTTTGAAAAAAAAACGGCCTCTGTCTCCCCCCTGCCTCTTTTCGCCTATACGGCTGTCGGTTGGTATGATAGCCAGTTTTGGGTGGCCTCATTCCGCAGTGATGAAAGTCCACGGCAGGATGCCTGTCACTTTGATCCTAAGAGAATCAAGAGCCGAACCCTGGCCGCCCTGAAGCGCCATCCAGATAATCGATTGATTCAGCATCTCGGTGGTTGCAGCCTGACTTATAGCTGCCCGGCGGCAAAGAACTATTTCCAGGGCCGGGAAGAGGCACCGCTACCGACATCGCCAGCTTGTAACGCCCACTGCGTCGGCTGTATCTCTCTGCAGGCCTCCGGATGCTGTCCGTCTACCCAGGATCGTATCAAGTTTGTTCCGACCGCCCGTGAAATTGCTGAAGTGGCGGTGCCTCATCTCAACGCTGTTGATCGAGGGGTCGTCAGTTTTGGACAAGGGTGCGAGGGAGAACCTCTGTTACAGGCAGAGACCATCGAGCAGGCTATCCGTTTAATCCGCAAACAAACCAGCCGTGGCACCATCAACCTGAACACTAACGCGAGCTTGCCCGAGGCAGTTGCCCGTCTGGCAGATGCCGGTCTCGATAGTATCCGGGTAAGCATGAACAGCGCCCGCCTCGACCAGCATACTCTCTACTACCGCCCCTCCGGCTTCAACTTTAATGATGTGTGTCAATCAATTGCCATGATGAAGAAGCGAGATCGCTTTGTGTCGCTTAATTATTTTATCTGTCCCGGGGTAACCGATTCCGACGCCGAGACGGAGGCATTTTGTCGGTTGCTTAGCGAGTATAAGCCGGATTTTGTCCAATTGCGTAATCTGAATATGGATCCGGATTGGTATCTCGAAACCATTCGACATCCAAAAGAGTCGCGTGCCATGGGTATCAGGCCCTGGCTCTCCATGATCAAGCAGCGCTTCCCACGGTTGCGCTACGGCTATTTCAACCCTGCACTGCGTTAGGAGTCAGGATATGTCTATGCCGCTTTCCTTGTCATGACCGCCAATCGCCGCATCATCCTTGCCATTGCTCTCGGCTTGGGGATTATAGCCTTTGGGACAGCAGGATATGTCCTGATAGAGAAGGACTATACCTGGTTCGATGGCTTTTATATGACGATGATCACCATCTCGACGGTCGGTTACGGTGAGATCAAGCCGTTGTCAACGTCAGGAAAGGGATTCTCTATCTTGCTGATCGTTGTTGGCTTCAGCAGCTTGACCTTCATTGCCCATTCCCTGCTTGAGTCGATTTTGGAAAAAATTTCGAGTACCTCATCGGAGATCAAGAAAATGCAGAAAAAGATTGAACAGCTGGATCACCACTATATTATCTGCGGCTTTGGTAGGGTAGGAGAGGCAGCGGCAGAGCATTTCAAAAAAGCCGGGGTCAGTTATGTCATCATTGAAGCTAGTGACGCGCAGTGTGAGGTGCTTAAAGAGAGACAGGAGTATTATGTAGAAGGCGATGCCACACACGAAGATACATTGTTGAAGGCCGGGATCAAAAAAGCCTCTGGTCTTCTCGCCATGCTCGATACCGATCCTGATAATCTGTTTATCGTCTTGAGCGCCCGGGAGTTGAACCCGACCTTGCATATCTTTTCGCGTTCGGCTACCCCTTCTGCCTCTCGAAAGATCATTCAAGCGGGGGCCGATAATGTTATTTCGCCCTATAAGTCGGCAGGGCGCCAAGTTGCCGATGATATTATGCGGGCCACGGGCAAAAATGGCATACTTGGCGTGAGTTCGGTTGACACACTGATTCTGCCACCTCTTTGGCTTGAAGTAGATTCACTTTCCCGGTTGGCAGGAAAGACCATTCAGCAAACTGCGGCAGAACAACAGGCGGTGATTCTTGGGCTTCGACGTAAGAAGCATGACCTGCTTATGCCTGATCCGCAGATGAAGATTTTGCTGGGCGATAGCCTTTTGATTCAAAAGGGGGTTGCTTCGAGCGGGCCGACCTCGGACGGCAAAAATGATTCATTGAGGAAGATTGTCATTATTGATGATAATCCCGTGATTCGCAGGTTGTACAATCGACTGTTTCAGAGAGCTGGATTTCACCCCTTTTGCGCGGAAAAAAGTAAAGAGGGCTTGGAGCTTATTCTGCGTGAGAAACCAACGGTTGCGGTTATTGACTACCATCTCCCAGGCATGAGTGGCATCGAGATCTGTCGTGAAATCAGAAAAGTCCGTGAAATGGATCACGTTCAACTGATCATTTTCACCGCCGACGAAGCACGGGAGACCCGCCTTGAGGCCTTGTCAGCCGGGGCTAACGAGGTCGTGGTGAAAAGTGCTAATGCAAGCGAGATTATTGACCGGGTTCTGCACTATCTGAGTAAGGATGCTTGAGTTTGCTTGTGTTAACATAGCCGAACAGTATATCCTTATCCCTTCCCCTGAGCTGCCTGAAACGTACCTTTTTGCTATCGATAAAATAAATTGCGATTTCTGTGTTCCCCCACTATAGTGCCACATCGTAATATAAAAGTAGGGTCGTTTATCTCCACTTTTTCCCTGTAATGGGCCTTCTGCGCCCGAGAACCGAGGTCATCTGGAATGGAAAAAAAACCTATCCGTTTGCGCGATTGTAAAAAACACTACACCTATGATCAAGACAAGGCATGTACGCCGGTGGAGACTGTCCAGCGGTTTATGGACAAGTTGAAGGAGGTTAAACTGGATATTTTGAAAGAGGTGAAACGTATCGATACCGGACGCCTCGATATCCCTGTCTATTTCAGTGTCTGTGGGAAGGACGCCAATCAGATAATCGGTACCAAAAAGCAGATGGGCAAGGGCAGCACCCCGGAGCAATCGAGGGCCAGCGCCTGCATGGAATTGGGGGAACGATTCAGTTTTTTCAGCTTTATCAAGAATCCTGATAATTTCATCACCGCCACCTATGCCGAAATGAAGAGAAGTGAGTATCCGCTTTTGCCGCTGGAGAAACTCCTGCAGTCGGTACATGACACCACCACTGATGTTACTTTGCTTGAGAAGCTGATCAGCGATATTCCCATCCAGTGGACGTGGGCAACCAATTTGGCGAAGGCCGAGGAGGTCATGGTGCCGTTCAGCTGGTTTTTTGCGATCAATGAGTTCAATGGCCCATCGGCAGGCAATACCTATGAGGAGGCAATCAGTCAGGGGATTTGTGAGATCGTCGAGCGACATGTCTGTGCCGTGGTCAGCCATCAGCGCTTGAAGACTCCGCAGATAGACCTTAGTAGCGTTAAAGATAAGGTCGCATTGGAGTTGATCGATAAATTCACGCGGCACGGTGTCGATCTCTACCTGAATGACTTTACTCTCGATACCGGCATTCCAACCATTGCGGCATTGGCCATCGACCGCACGACCTTTCCGAGTTTGAGTGAGATCGTTTATACCGCCGGGACGACGCCTAATCCAGACAAGGCCTTGATCCGAGCCCTGACGGAGGTAGCGCAGTTGGCCGGTGATTTTCATACAAAGGCCAATTACGTAGCGAGCGGGTTGCCTAAGCCGCTAAGCCTTGAGGAGGTTCCTTACATCACCGACCCTGGTTGCTCAATTCGCCTTGAGCAGATGGCAGATCTTGGTCATGACAACATGAAGGTGGAGATTGAGGGGATGCTTGCTGCCTTGGCCAAGCTCGACCTGGAGGTCTATCTCTTGAACACCATCCATGATCAACTGCAGATTCCTGCCATCTACACGATCATTCCAGGGTGCCATTTCCGAGAGCGATCGATGATCAATAATGTAGGTCTCTTCGCGGCGAAGCTTGTGGCCGAGAGAATTACCGATCCTGAGGCATGCTGCCAGCAACTGCTCGCCATGCAGGAACTGTTGCCCGAGGCCTATTATATCGATTTTTATCTAGGACGTAACCTCCATAGCCTGGAGCGTTACGACGAAGCGATGGTGCATTTGCAACGGGCGCTTGATCAGAGTCCGCAAGAGGAAGATATTCCTTATATCTACTCCTATATGGGGAGTTGCCTGAAAGATCAGGGCCGATACCAGGAGGCGATCGTCGTCTTGGAACAGGGAGTGAGCTATGACGCGGAGCGGCCGGACTTGCACAATATGCTTGGTGTCTGTCACTACAAGATAGATCAGTTCCAGACAGCCATTGATCACTTCCTCCGGGCGGTCGAGTTGAGCCCGGCGTCGGCGATCGATTATGCTAATCTTGGTGTCAATTATCGAAAGTTAAGTGATATTGATCAGGCCGTGAAATATTTTGAGTTGGCGTTACGCCTTGATCCGTCGATTGATTTTGCCCGAGAGCAGTTGGAACAAATTCAGGCATAGGGGGACACTCCCCTGCTGAGCAGTCACAAGTAAGGAGGCACAGGACGATGGCCTTACGCTTGGTGGCGGGCGAGGATTTCTGCCGCAGGGGTGTTGTTGGTGTGCGCTGGGGGGAGGTGGCAGGAAACGGCTTCGTCGGCGTTACCTTTCTTGTCGGCAATGAGTTTTATGTCGTGTGCTTTGAGTTGCTCTCGTGATGCCTCATCGACGCCACCGCAGATCAGGATGTTGACCTTGAGATTGGCCAGGCGTCTGATCTTTTTGAGTGGTACCGGGTCAAGGATGCTTTCGATGTACTGATCCGTCACGGTGTTTTTTGAGCATGTGATCACCATGAAATCCTGTGCACAGTCAAAACGGGGGGATATTCGTGAGCCAAAAAGAGCGATTGCTGTGGTTGTCATGATGGTTCTCCTTTCGTTATTCGTTTGCTTTACAATTCTTTGCATTTCATTCCGTACCCCTGTCCATATACCTGCAACACTGATGCCAGCAGGCTGGCGCTCGTCTTTTACTCCCCTTCTCTTGTGCTATGTTGTGCTTCTCAGTTCTCTTTTCGTCTCGACTCCTCAGATGAACTAACACTCTTGTCTATAAGGACTCTCCGCCCGGCACTTTTATATCTCATCGGGCGAATTTCCCTTTGTTGCAGCTCGGTTAGCAGGAATGGTGTCGGCTGGCTTAAAGCCAGCTTTCTCGGCTCTCTTCGCTGATACCTATTTCGAGCGGGGGGCGGTAAGGGAGGGCGGGGGAGGATAACGAGGTGAAGGAGCTAATCTTGTAGAAGGGAATGGTTGCATTGTGTCTTGCGACACGTTGCATTGCAACCTTGCAATCTTGCAACGTGTGGCATTGCAATCATGCAACGTGGTGGGGGCGAGAGGCTGTTGACTGTGACTTGCTTTTGTCGTTTACGTAGCTGATGCCGTAGCGCTTCATTTTGCGCCAGAGGGTGGTTTTTTCGATGCCAAGGTACTCCGCAGTTACTAGCCGACAGCCATTGAATTTATCTAAGGCCTCCATGATGGCATGTGCTTCAGCGTCTATAAGGGGAGCGGAACCTCGGTTCTTTGGCGCTTCGGCAAGGTCTTCCATGCAGTCAATAAATTCGGTTGGCAGGTGTTCTTTACAAATTTCCTGGCCATGGCAGAGGACAAAACAGTACTCGATGATATTCTCCAGCTCCCTGATGTTGCCAGGAAAATCGTACTTCATGAGCATTGTCAGCACCTCAGGCGAGATGGACTCAATGGCCTTTTCCTTTAGCGCATTGAATTTGCTGATGAAATGCTCAACGAGGAGAGGGATATCCTCTTTATGATCGCACAGTGGAGGAATGGAGATCTTGATGACGTTGAGGCGGAAGTAGAGGTCGTCCCTGAAATGTCCGCAGGCGACCAATTCAGAAAGGCACTTGTTGGTGGCTGCGACAACTCTAACATCGGCTTTTTCGGTGACCGTGCCCCCCAGTGGTTCGTACTCTTTTTCTTGAAGGACTCGTAATAACTTTTGTTGTAGTGCCGGTGAGATATCACCGATTTCATCAAGAAATAGGGTGCCTTTTTCGGCCAAGGCAAAGCGGCCTTTCTTGTCTTTTTTTGCCTCGGTGAAGGCGCCTTTCTTGTAGCCGAACAGTTCGGATTCTAGCAGGCTATCGGGGAGGGCGGCGCAGTTTAAGGCAATAAATTTGCCCTTGCGCTGACTCAAGGTGTGAATGGCCTTGGAGAAGAGTTCTTTACCAGATCCACTTGGCCCTTCAATGAGGACCGTACTGTTGCTTGTGGCGATGTCTGGGAAAGTGGACAATATCTGTCGTATCTTGTGGTTTTTGCTGATGATATCTTCGAAAATATATTGACTGGATAGCTCTTTTCTGAGGCTCTCAATCGTTGACATGTCACGGAAGGTAGAGACTCCGCCGATGATATCTCCCGTTTCATTGCGGAGGACTGAGGTGGAGACGCTGATTGGCACTTTACAGTTCTTAGCGTTTAATATGTTGATGCTGAGATTGACCATCTCCTTGCCACTTTGAATGGATTGCTTGATGGCGCAGGTGGTCTGACAGATGTTGGCACGGAAAATATCGAAACATTTCTGGCCGATAGCTTCATTTCGGTTGACTCCGGTGATTTTCTCGGCCGAACTGTTGAAGAAAGTGATGTTGAGGTCGTTGTCGACGGTAAATACCCCGTCCGCGATGGAATCGAGGATTTTGTCACTGAATTTATGCAGGGAGTTTTCCTTGAGCATGCTGGCAAGCCTCTTCGGATGCTTGTGAGTGAGTGTTGACCTGTGGACATTCCCTTTACTTAAATGGCCTATAGTAGCCAGTTGTTTTTTTCAATTAAAAAACATGCAAGGATTACATGGGGTGGATTCTG
>JAQUKQ010000020.1 GCA_028718985.1 Desulfobulbaceae bacterium
CATGCAAGCCTTGATGATGCAGTGATTTACGAGGCCAACGGGGTTGATGAGGCATCGAATTTTGTCCGAAAAAACACTGTTCATCTTGTCCTCTATAGCTGGGATATCCAAGATGAAGATGGGTTCCAGTTCTGTCAAGGGATATCCTCCGGAAAAAACGGGACGCCGATTCCCTTTTTGTTTTTGATCAGTGACAAGAAAGAGCATATCGACATGGCGGAGGAGTTGGTTGGTCCGGTGTATTTGGTTCTCCCATGTCCCACAGAGGTTTTGGTGCAAGCGATTGATCGGGTTTGTAGTCCTGTCAAACTTCGTCAGGCCAAGAGATATAGTATTAGTGATACCCGCGCCGTCATTATTCAGCGTCAAGTCAGACTAGAGGCTGCGGTGGTGAACGTTAGCGCTGGTGGGGCACTTTGCGAGTTCGAACTGGACGCGCAATTAAATAGCGCCTTCCCCGTGAGTATTTCCTTGCAGTTCAATGATGATGGGCAGGGCTTGGTCACAATTGATGATCTGAGGGCTGTGGCGACGAATATGTTGGTCATGACAAGGCATGAGGATCAAACCGCAAGACGTTTACGGATGGGGTTCCAATTTATTGGCATCCCCAGCTCTGCCCAGGAGACTTTTGAGCGAATCTTTGCCCAGCTTGAAGAGTAGGGGCGCGTTGGCGAAGGGGTGATTTCTGGCGCTACTCTTTTTTGCCCATCATTGTCAGGGCAGCTTGATAGATGGCCTGGGTGTCGATCTCTGTCAGGGTGCGGAGCGTCTCCTGGGGGCCTTGTTCGATAAAGGTGTCTGGCAGCCCGAGGAGAGTGACTTTGACAGCGTGCCGTTGATCTGTGGCCAGCAGTTCTAAGATGGCGCTGCCAAACCCTCCTTTCTTGACATTTTCTTCGATGGTCACGACGCGCTGAGTCCTCGCGGCCCAGTCCAGAATGAGGGTACTGTCTAGCGGACTGACGAAACGGGGGTTGAGTACTGCCGCACTGACGCCTATCTCTTCAAGTTCTGCCGCTGCTGCCATGGCCGCTTGAATCCTATTGCCAACCGGGAGCAGGAGGATGTCACTCCCTTTTCGTAAGACCTCCCCTTTGCCGATTTCTATCTGCCGAAGCTCAGTGTCGCAAGGTACACCGGTGCCCTGTCCTCGAGGGAAGCGGATTGCGATTGGGCCTTGATGGAGAATAGCGGTGTGCAGCATGTGCTGCAACTCGTTTTCATCTTTGGGTGCCATGACCACCATGTTGGGGATCATCCGCAGGAAGGAGAGATCAAAGACCCCGTGGTGGGTCGGGCCATCATCGCCCACCAGCCCCGCTCTGTCCAAAATAAAGGTTACTGGAAGATTTGGCAGGCAGACGTCGTGGATCAGTTGATCGAGTGAGCGCTGCAGAAAGGTGGAATAGATGGCTACCACCGGGTGGATGCCTTCGGTGGCCAGGCCAGCGGCAAAGGTAACAGCGTGCTGCTCGGCAATTCCCACATCAAAGAAGCGGGCAGGGAACTGAGCGGCAAAGTTTGTTAAACCGGTGCCGGCCGGCATAGCGGCGGTGATGGCGACAACTTTTGGGTTTTCGATGGCAATCCTGGCTAGGGTCTCTCCAAAGATTGCCGTGTAGGAGGGGGGCCTGGGGCCTGCGGCATGGGGCTTGCCGGTTGCCAAGTTAAAGGGGCCGACACCATGGAAGTCGTCTGGGCGATCTTCTGCCGGTTGGTAGCCTTTGCCTTTGGTGGTGATGACATGGAGCAGGATGGGGCCCTGTCCGAAATCCTTAACATTGTGCAGGGTCTCGACCAGAGCGTTGAGGTCATGGCCGGGGATTGGGCCAACATAACTGAATTCCAGGGCCTCAAAGAGCATGCCGGGGGTGAAAAATGCCTTGAAGCTCCCTTCACTTTTTTTAAGAACCTGCAGGATATTTTCGCCGACATGCGAGAAGGATTTCAGGAAATGTTCCATATCCTTGCGAAGTCTGCTCATGGTGGCCCCGGTCATCTTGCGGCTCAGAAAACCGGATAAGGCCCCGACGTTTGGGGAGATTGACATCTCATTGTCATTTAAGATGACAATGAGATCCTTGCCGAGATGGCCGGCCTGGTTCAATGCTTCAAAGGCCATCCCCCCCGTCATTGAACCGTCGCCGATGACGGCAATGACCTTGTTGCGATCTTTCAGTAAGTCTTTTGCGCAGGCGATGCCGAGCCCGGCGGAGATGGAGGTGCTGCTATGACCGGTGTCAAAGGTGTCATAGTCGCTTTCGCTGCGTTTTGGAAAGCCGCTGATGCCTTTGTATTGGCGGATGGTCTTGAACTGTTGGCGTCGGCCGGTCAGGAGTTTATGCGCATAGCACTGATGGCCGACATCCCAGATCAGTTTGTCGGCTGGCGTGTTGAAGACGTAATGAATGGCCAGCGTCAGCTCAACCACTCCCAGGCAGGGGGCCAGATGCCCGCCAACACTGGCAACGGTTTCGACGATTTCGCGGCGTAGAGCAGCTGCTACCTCTGGGAGGCGCTCTACAGGAAGGCGTTTGAGATCGGCTGGAGAGTTGATTGACGAGAGCAGTGAAGTGGGCAGGGTCATGGGTACTCTTTTCCTTATTCGCAACTGCTTGTGACTATAGGGATTGTGCGTATTGTTTGGGTGTGCTTGATAGTCTAGTTGCTGCGTGTGTAGATGTAGCGGGCCAGTTCACGTAATGGCTCAGCGGTTGTTCCGAAGTCTGCCAGGGCAGTTATGGCTGACTTGACAGCTTCTCGGGCCTTGGCCCGTGTCTGCTCTACCCCGAAAAAGGCGGGGTAGGTGGCTTTGCAGTGCTTGGCGTCGGCGCCGGAAGACTTGCCCAGTTGGGCGGATGTCCCCTCGACGTCCAACAGATCGTCAACGATCTGGAAGGCGAGTCCTATGCAGTTGCCGTAAGTAGTCAGGGCCAGGAATTGTTTGTCTGTGGCTTGGCCAAGTATCGCACCGGTTTGTACAGAGGCGGTGATCAGGGCGCCGGTTTTACAGCGGTGGATCATTTGCAGTGATTCGAGCGAGATGGGCTTGTCCTCGGCGGCCATGTCGAGCGCTTGACCACCCACCATGCCGAGAGATCCGATGGCCTGGGCAATGCAGTGGATGATCTGTAAGCGCTTGCGGTCAGGCAGAAGGTCACTGGCGTCTGTCTGGCTCAGCAGCTCGAAGGCAAAGGTCAGCAGCCCGTCTCCGGCCAGGATAGCGCCCGCCTCGCCGTAGATCATGTGGTTGGTTGGCTTGCCTCGACGCAGTTCGTCGTCATCCATGGCTGGCAGGTCATCGTGGATAAGTGAGTAGGTGTGGATGCACTCCAGGGCGCAGACAACGGGCATGAGGCGGGGAGGGCATTCGTGGCCCAAGGCCTCAGCGGTGGCCAGGCAGAGAATGGGGCGGACTCGTTTGCCGCCAGCTTGCAGGCTATAGGCTAGAGATTCGAGGTGGAGTTTCAGCTCAGGTGTCGGTGTTGGCAATAGTGACGATAGCGCTTCTTCGACCTGTTGGCGTTTTTCTGTGAGATAAGCCTTGATCTCCATGGGGTTAACTTCCTGAAGAGTACTCATCGAATGGTTCGGCGTTGAGCGCACCATCGCGGTTAATCAGGATGTCGATTTTTTTCTGGGCCTCATCGAGTTTTTTTGTACAGAAATCAGCAAGGCGTATGCCCTCATCAAATTTTTTGAGGGAAGATTCTAGGCTCAAGTCGCCATTCTCCATCTCCCTGGTAATCTGTTCAAGTTTTTCAAGACTCTCTTCAAAGCTTTGTTTTGCCATAATCTGGGTCGCTAAGGATAAAGGTGCTCAGTAGTGGTCTGGTGTATATTTGTTTGCGCAGGGCAACAGTTGCAGATGTCGCAATGATCGATAAGTTGGGTGAAAAATTGCCGTATCTTACAAGTCATTGCACGCCATTGCTAGCAAAAAAGAGTTGTCAAAAGTTTGAAATCTCCCGGGCGTGGAGGTTGGCAAGGTGCCTAATGTCTGACAGAAGAGAAGTCCAGGTGTGCCACCGTATCCGAAAGGTGAGCGTCAGTCTTGATTTGGATTTTGCGGTTAACGTCCTATTCTCATCTCTCGTGTTCTCTCGCAACGCTTGTTGAAAGTATCAAATTTTTCGCAGGTGGTTCGTACAAATGATTTTTGGGCGGGGTAGAAATTACACTTCGTCTGGTAGTGGCAGCTGTTGTTGAATTTATCCCAGTACTGGCACTCTTCAACACATTCGAGATTTTTGTAGAGATATGTCGTTGTCTCGAATAGGCACTTTTTATTGAAATCGTCCCAGTGCTGACAATTATTGATGGCCAAGGGGGTTTCAACCGAGGCTTGGCCGCAGGTGACGGTGAGGTCGTCCTGACGGTAAGTGTCTCCTGCGTCCAGGTTGATCTCTTTCGCGTCGACAGGAGCTACGCTAAAGACTATGCCGGTAAGTAAAATCAGTAGGATGTGTTTCTTCATGATGGAATCCTCTGCCGTGGCTTTTTATCGGCGCTTGAACTGTGCCGTGATGGAGAAGAGATCACTATTTCCTGACGTATGGTGCATCGGTAGGAGTGGTGCAAAATCAAGTATGGTCCGCTCGGACTATAAATCAAATTGAAGCAGAAAGCCAATCATGATAACAGAGAGACAAGCGAGTTAGTTCGCTAAGGAGTTGGTGCGTCGTCAAGTCATTTCTGTGTTTGGATTGAGGGCGGTATTTTTCTGAGAATAACATCTCGACGTTGGGCGATAAAGGGAACAGGCTGCGCAATGGCAAACGGCTATGGATGAGCAGGGTCGCAAAGAGTTAGCAACCTGCCTCGATTTGTTCGGACGCTGGCTGACGATTGAGAAGGGCTATTCCGATCATACGGCAGACAATTATCTTAGGGATATCAAAGGGTTTGCTGATGTTGTCGGGAGAGGGATTACGCTTGCCGAGATTAGTGCGGCAGAGATCAAGGCCTTTATCTTTGCCCTGCATGGTGTAAACAAGCCGTCGTCAGTAGCAAGGAAGCTTTCTGCCTTGCAGACCTTTTTTCGGTTTCTTCTGCAGATGAAGGTGGTTGAGCATAACCCCTTAATTGGCGTGGCGCGTCCGAAACAGGGGAAGTATATCCCGGTTTTCCTGACGGTTGATGAGGTCTTTCGGTTGATGGACGCGCCGGGGTTGCAAGACCCTTTCTCGGCCAGGGACAAGGCGATTTTGGAATTGATGTACTCCACCGGCATGCGAGTGGCGGAATTGGTAAGTCTACAGAGAAATTCGCTTGATTTTGAGAGAGAAATGGTTACGGTAACCGGCAAAGGAAATCGGGAGAGACTGGTGCCTATGGGGAGTCCGGCCGTCGATGCCCTGCAGCGCTATTTTCCTCAACGGCGGATCTTGCTCGAGACCGGCGCGGCACGGGGAGTTGATGTCGACTTTGATGTCTTGTTTGTCAACCATCGTGGCGGGCGGTTAACCACCCGCAGTGTTGAGCGCTTGGTCTCACTGTATGCCGAGCGGGCCGGAATTTTGACCACTGTTACTCCCCATGCCCTTCGCCACTCTTTTGCTACCCACTTGCTGGAGATGGGGGCTGATCTTCGGATGGTGCAGGAGTTACTTGGTCATGTCAGTCTGTCTACCACTCAACGCTATACCCACCTGACGGTTGATCACTTGATGTCAGTCTATGATAAGGCCCACCCACAGGCCAGGAAAAAGAGGAAAATTTCCGGCTGACAGTTTTTCCCAATAAATCCAGTTGCTAAGCAATGCGAGAGAATATGAAGATACGATCAACAACTATCATTTCTGTCAGACATCGAGGTGAGGTGGTGGTGGCTGGCGACGGGCAGGTTACACTCGGCAATACCATCATGAAGCATAATGCTCAGAAGGTCAGAAAGCTTTATGACGGCAAGGTGTTGTGCGGTTTTGCCGGTTCTACGGCTGACGCCTTCACCCTCTTTGAACGGCTCGAAAAAAAACTTGAGCAATACGATGGCAATCTGATGCGGTCGGCTGTAGAGCTGGCTAAGGACTGGCGCACTGATCGCTTGCTGCGTAAACTTGAGGCATTCTTGATTTGTGTCGATAAGGATCACTCATTGCTGTTGTCTGGCAATGGTGACGTCATAGAACCTGATGACGGCATCTTGGCGATTGGCTCTGGCGGGCCTTATGCTCAGTCTGCGGCCAAGGCCCTGGTGCAGCACAGTACGCTCGATTCCGAACAGATCTGTCGTGCTGCGATGGAGATTGCCGGATCCATTTGTATCTATACGAACAGTACGATCACTCTGCAGAAGTTGTCAATCTGCTAATTTTCCTCTCAAGAAACCATCATGGCCAATTTGACCCCAAAAGAGATAGTCGAACAGTTGGATCATTATATTATCGGCCAGGCCGATGCGAAACGTTTTGTGGCGGTGGCACTTCGCAACCGTTGGCGGCGGCAGCAGGTGGCCCCGCCGTTGCGGGATGAGATCGCCCCCAAAAATATTATCATGATCGGGCCAACGGGGGTCGGTAAGACAGAAATCGCCAGGCGGTTGGCCAACCTGGCGCAGTCCCCCTTCCTAAAGATCGAGGCCTCGAAGTTCACCGAGGTGGGTTATGTGGGGCGTGATGTCGAGTCCATGATTCGCGATTTGACTGAGATCGCCATTGCCTTGGTACGGGAGGAGGCCAAGCAGGGTGTCGAGGAGAAGGCAGCCGCTTATGCCGAGGAGCGCCTGCTCGATCTCCTGGTGCCTGTGTTGCCTTCGTCCGTGCACTTAACTGGCCAGGTGTCTGTTGACGAGGGCACCCCGCCTGTGCAGAACCAGACCAGGGAGAAGTTCAGGGGGATGCTGCGTCAGGGGAAACTGGCAGAGAGGCAGGTAGAGATGGAGATTGCGCAAGCGCAGAGCATGCCAATGATTGAAGTCTTTTCCAACTCCGGCATTGATGATGTTGGCTCTGGGTTGAAAGATGTTTTTGCTAAAATGTTTCCCAAAAAGACAAAAAAACGAAAGGTAGCGGTGCCAGAGGCCTTGCGGATTTTGCAGGCCGAGGAGGCGGATAAGCTGATCGATGAAGAGAAGGTGATCAAACTTGCTATCCAGCGCACCGAACAGTCCGGCATCATCTTTTTAGACGAGATCGACAAGATCGCCTCCCGCCAGGGCGAGGGACAGCGTGGGGCCGAGGTCTCGCGGGAAGGTGTGCAGCGGGATCTATTGCCCATCGTTGAAGGATCTATCGTCAACACCAAATATGGCATGGTGCGGACCGATCATATTTTGTTTATCGCCAGCGGTGCGTTTCATACCTGCAAGCCCTCGGATCTCATTCCCGAATTGCAAGGGCGCTTTCCTATCAGGGTTGAATTAACCTCCCTGTCTGAGCAGGATTTTTACCGGATACTCACCGAACCGCAAAATGCCCTGATCAAACAGTATATTGCCTTGCTGGCTACCGAGGGCATCGATCTTCACTTTGAGGAGGCCGCTATCCGTGAAATGGCGCGAATCTGTGCCCTCGTCAATAAGAAGACAGATAATATCGGGGCGAGGCGCTTGCATACCATCATGGAGCGTTTGCTGGAGGATTTGTCCTTCAACGCCCCTGGTCGTTCCGAAAAATCGTTTGTCGTCACAGCTGAATACGTCAATCAACAACTGGCAGATATTTCGCAAGATGAGGACTTGAGCCGCTTTATTTTGTAAAGAGTCAACTGGTGTCGCAGGATTGGCCACCAGCCCCCGTAAACAACTACCAGTAGATCCGACACCCATGAACTTAGATATTGATCCAGAGATGCATTATTGCCTGCAATGTAATGATGAGTATATGCCAGACCGCAGTGTCTGCGGGGTTTGTGGGGCAGCCCTGCTCAGTGGCACAGAGATGCTGGCACAACGACAGGCAAACCGACAGCAGACGGCCAATAGGAAGGGGCCCTTGACTCCTGCCGATGATATTATTACCGTATTCAAGGCCTCCCTCCTTGATGTGAAACGGCTTGAGGCTCAGTTGCAGAAAGAAAATATCGGGGTGTTGATTTGGGGGGAGAAACCCTCTTGCGGGAAAGGTTGTTGCGGCGGCGGGGATCTCGAGCTACGGGTGCGACGAGAGGACGCCATGGCGGCGATGGCGATTATCGAGGACGATTTCACGCGCCAGACAGCCAGTCACGGGGTTCATAGTGCAGTTGCCGATTATGTCTTCGATCCGGAAGGGAGTGAGAATAGTTGCCCGGCCTGTGGCTGTACATTCGCCGCGAATGGCAGCCAAGAGCTGACCTGTCCGGATTGTGGATTGTGTTTTGGTTAGAATGGACTACATTGAAAGAAGCAGTGGCAGGAGGTCTCGGATTTTCGATTCAGCCTGTCCTCTCATCATGAAAGCAAAGGAGAAATAAGAGATGTATACGCAAATGGGACCACCACCGGTAGCAACGATTCAGCAGGCTCAGACCCAGGCCTCAACCATCTTTTTGGCCAAGGTCTTCAATTGGATGGCCATCGGACTTGGGGTGACAGGGTTCATGGCCTTTGTCACTGTCAATTCTCCGGCCATGCAGCAACTCATCTTTGGTAATAAGATGATGTTCTACGGGTTGATGTTTGCCGAAATAGGCATGGTGCTCTACCTGTCCGCCCGTTTGCAGCACATCTCCTCGCAGACCGCCACGGGACTTTTTCTGGTCTACTCTGCCTTGAATGGAGTCACCTTGTCGGCCATTCTGATGATTTATACCATGTCTTCGGTTGCGGCCACCTTTTTTATCACGGCCGGAATGTTTGGGGCGATGGCTGTCTATGGACTGGTGACCAAGAGAGATCTTTCCGGCATGGGTTCTTTCATGTTCATGGGTCTGATCGGTATGGTTATTGCCTCGGTAGTCAATATCTTCCTTGGCAGTTCGATGATCTCGTGGGTGGTCTCCGGCCTTGGCGTCATCATTTTTACCGGCCTTACGGCCTATGATGTCCAGAAGATTACCCAAATGGGGGCTGCGGGGATTATGAATCAGGGCGAGGGGGCTATTCAGAAGGTTGCGATCATGGGGGCCTTAACCCTGTACCTCGACTTCATCAATCTGTTTTTGAGCCTCTTGCAATTTTTCGGCAGCAGAAGGGACTGATTATCGTCGATTTGTCGGGCAATTCACTTTAAACAAAAAAGGCGCTAGATAAGGCGCCTTTTTTGTTTTCTCTTTGGGGCTGACTATGACGCTTCGTAATAAACTGATTGTTTCATTTGCCTCCATTTTTTTACTGGTGGTCTCTCTGTTGCTTTTGAACTCCTCCATGGCGCGGGAGGAGGGGCGCTACGTGCAGAGGCTGCTCGCCATTCACCATCAGTATGCCGCTTTGCTGAATCTGAAGAACGCCGTGAATAGACAGTTGAGCGAGGCTCAAGATATTTTCATCTATGGCAAAACGGTAGATGAGGGCAATTTCCAGGAGACCTTGGCCCAGGTCGGTGAAGAGCTCAAGCGCTTACAGACGGCGGCGGACCTGATTGAAACTCTGCCTGTCGCCAGTCGTAGCGATGATAGTGGAGACGCAAAAGAGAGAATGGTGCAGCTCCAGCACCAGTATGAAGACCTGTATCGTGAAGTTATACTGATGCTCAGTCTGTTCCAGAGCGGCAGGAAGGCCAAGGCGCAGGACCATTTTCAGTCGGAGATCAGCAAGCGCTTTGCCAACTTCTTTGACCAGATCGATGCCTGGTTGGTGATCCAGAAAGGGGAACTTGTCAGCACCGAGGCTGGGTTTGTGACCATTAACCAGCGGCATAACCGGACCTCCCTGCTCGCTTTGATTACGATTTTGGGGATTGTTCTCTTTTTCTCCGGAGTTTTTGCGTATCTGCTCGGCCCACGCTTAAGGGAATTATTACGTGGCACCGAACGTATTTCACGCGGGGATTTTTCACGCCCTGTGGTGGCAGTGGGCAATGATGAGTTTACTAAGCTTTCACGGGCAATGAACCAGATGATGGCAGACCTTGCCGCGTCCCGCAAAAAACTTCTTGAACAGTCCTATTATTCCGGCATGGCCGATATGGTTTCCGGTACTCTGCATAATCTGTGCAATGCCTTGTCCCCCGTTGTTATCGAATTAGAGACTCAGAAGCAGGTGCTGGAGGCGTTAAACGTAGAGCGGATGATGGCGGTATGCACCGAATTGACGAGTGACAGCCTCGAGGCGGGGCGACGGGCGGATCTTGTCGAGTTTTTGGCACTTTCCTGCGAACGTCTCCGAGGGCGGCTCAGTGTTATTTCCGAGGGCATGGCCTTAACTCGCAATAAGGTCGAGGTTGTCGAAAAAGTTCTGAACCAGCATAGCCATCTGGCGAGAATGGAGCGTCCCATGGAGCCGATCGTCTTGGCCGAGGTGGTGCAAGACTGCTTGGGCCTTGTCCGCCAGGAGTCTTTAGAGAAGATCCCTGTGCTGGTCGACACGAGTGTTGCGGCGATAGGCCCGATTGTCAGTCAGCGGATTGTCCTGGTGCAGGTGCTGTCAAACCTTGTCAATAATGGATTGGAGTCGATTTGCCGGGCGGGCTCGGCAGACGGACGGATCGTGATTGCGGCTGAGGAGTTGGGTGGTAGCGATGGTCGCCAGGTACATCTGACGGTCAGCGATACTGGTGAGGGCATTGCTGCCGAGATGCTGGAGCGGATTTTTGAACGCGGTATCTCGGCGAAAGAGGGAGGCGAGGGTTTGGGCCTCCACTGGTGCGCCAACGCGACGGCCTCGCTCTCTGGGCGGCTTTATGCTGAAAGCTTAGGGGCCGGGCAGGGAGCGACCATGCACCTGATTCTCAAGGCTGGTTGAGTGAAGTGCGTTGTTCTAGTCGATAAGGGGTGAGGGGGTCCGCTTTTTTAGCCCGATGGAGAACCAGCTTTGTGCCTTGTCCAGGTAGTAGTAAATGACCGGCGTGATATAGAGGGTCAAAACTTGCGATACCAGGAGGCCGCCGACCACTGCAAGCCCTAAGGGACGCCGTGATTCCGCCCCAGCACCGATACCGAGGGCGATGGGCAAGGTTCCCATCAGGGCGGCGAAGGTGGTCATCATAATAGGTCGGAAACGAACCAGGCACCCCTGATAGATGGAATCTATGGGAGATTTTCCCTCCCGACGCTGCAATTCAAGGGCGAAGTCGATCATCATGATGGCGTTCTTCTTGACGATACCCACCAGCATAATGATGCCGACGAAGGAGTAGAGGTTTAGGTCCTTGCCGAAGATGAGCAGGGTAATGAGGGCGCCAAGACCGGCGGATGGCAGGCCAGAGAGGATGGTCAGCGGGTGGATGTAGCTCTCATAGAGTATGCCGAGGATGATGTAGATCACCACGATGGTCAGCACTAGCAAGAGTGCCAGGCCGGTAGTGGATTGTTGGTAGACCTGGGCTGTACCCTGGAAGCTTGTGGTGATGCCGGCTGGTAGTTCCCTGGCCTCCTGCTCGATGGCGGTAACCGCATCGCCTAAGGGGATCTCGGGTTTGAGGTTGAAGGAGAGGGTGACGGCGGTGATCTGGCCCAGATGGTTGACGGTTAGCGGTCCGAGTCCAATGGAGATTTTCCCTAAAGACGAGAGGGGTACCATCTGCCCGCCGCTTGAGCGCACAAAGAGAGCGCTCAGGGCTGACGGATCTTTTTGGAACTCGGGGTTCAGTTCCATGACCACCTTATACTGATTGGTGGGCGAAAAGATGGTGGATACTTGCCGGGTACCGTAGGCTAAATAGAGCGTGTCCTCAATCTGCTGGGCGGTGATGCCGAGGGCGGCGGCACGGTCGCGATCAATCTCGAAGTTAACCTGAGGATTCTTGATTTGCAGGTCACTGGTGACATCTTGGAGCATGGGCAAGGAGCGCACTTTTGTTGTGAAGGCTTCGGCTTGGCGGTAGAGTTCCCCGGTGTCCGGGCTCTGCAAGACGAATTGGTATTGGGCCTTGGCCGTCGTAGTATCCAACTGAATCGGCGGCGGGTTCTGCATGAACAGGCTGATTCCAGGTATGCCCATTACTTTTGGACGCAGCTTTTGGATGATCTGATCGGCGTTGAGCGTGCGTTCTTTACGCGGTTTCAATTGCATGAACATAAAACCGCTGTTCGAGCCGACTCGGCTACCGCTGGCCCCGACAGACGACATGAAGGCCTCGACATTCGGTTCCTGAGAGACGATAGCGACTAATTTTTGCATGTTGCGCTGCATCTCTTCAAATGAGGCGCCTTGGGCGCCCTCGGCCATGCCGCGGATGGCACCGATATCATCCGCCGGTAATAGCCCCATCGGCATTTTGGTAAATAACCAGATGGCGGCGACAGTGGTTGCCAGGGTGATGAGGACGGTGGTGCGGCGATAGCTCAGTACGACGGATAACGATCGTTGGTAGAGATGAAGCCAGCCGTTGAAAAAGCCTTCCATGGAATTGTAGAGCCAACCGTGCTGTTCTTTCTTGGGGGAGCGGAGGAAGCGGCTGCAGAGCATTGGGGTAAGTGTCAGCGAGACCATGCCTGAGATCAGGATGGCGCAGGTGATGGTGACCGCGAACTCATGCAGCATGCGGCCGAGCATCCCGGCCATGAAGAGGACAGGGATGAAGACCGCGACCAGGGAGATGGTCATCGAGAGGATGGTGAAGCCGATCTCTTTGGAGCCGCGCAGGGCTGCGGTTTCTGGCGCCTCGCCGAGTTCAAGGTGACGGACGATGTTCTCCAACATGACGATGGCGTCATCGACCACAAAACCTACCGACAGGGTAAGGGCCATCAGAGTAATATTGTTGACCGAAAAGCCTAAGGTGTACATGGCGGCAAAGGTGCCGACCAGGGAGATTGGCAGGGCGAGGCTGGGGATTACCGTGGCCGAGAGCTTGCGCAGAAAGAGGAAGATTACCAGGACCACCAAACCGATGGTCAGCAAAAGGGTGAATTTGACATCGGATACCGATTCGCGGATGGTCGCCGAGCGGTCGAAGAGGACGTTCAAGGACACAGTGCCGGGTAATTGGCTGCGAAAAGAGGGAATCTGCTGCCTGATCCGGTCTACCACCTCAATGGTGTTGGTGCCCGGCTGGCGTTGGATGGCGAGGACAATGGCGCGTACCGATGAGTTCTTGGTGTTGTACCAGGCGGCGATCTTATCGTTTTCGACGCTGTCGCTGATAGTGGCAATGTCGGCGAGCCGTACCGGGGCTTTGTCGCGATAGGTGACCACCAAATTCCGGTAGGCATTGGCATCGAGCAACTGGCCGTTAGCCTGAATGGTGAAGACCTGCTTCTCTCCTTGCAGGCCACCGGTGGGCAGGTTGACATTCCATTTAGCTAAGGCGGTGGCCACCTCCTCCAGGCCGATTTTTCGGCTGCTGAGGGCTTGGGGGTCGACCTGCACCCGGACTGCGTACTTTTGCGAGCCGTAGACCATGACTTGGGCGACACCATTAATCATCGAGATTCGAGGGGAAATGACGGTATCGGCAAACTCGTTGATTTGTGAGAGCGGCAGGGTGGGTGAACTCAAGGCAAGATAGATGACCGGTGAGTCGGCTGGGTTGACCTTTTGGTACGAGGGTGGATTCGGCATGTCCTGGGGCAGTTGCCGGGCCGCTTTGGAGATGGCTGCCTGGACGTCCTGGGCCGCGGCATCGATATCCTTTTCCAGGGTAAACTTGAGGGTGATGTTTGAAATTCCTTGGCCGTTGGTCGAGGTCATCGAGTCGAGACCGGCAATGGTTGAGAACTGTCGCTCTAGGGGGATCGCAACCGCTGAAGCCATGGTCTCAGGGCTGGCACCTGGCAGGCTTGATGAGACTTGGATGGTGGGGTAGTCGATACTGGGGAGATCGTTGACCGGCAGTAATCGGTAGGCGAAGAGCCCGAAAATCATCACGGCCAGCATGACCAGGCTGGTCATTACCGGCCGCTTGATGCAAAGTTCGGAGATGTTCATTGCCCCGCCTTCCTTTGTGCTGAGTTGTTGGGGCGGTTGCTCTCTTTAATTTCGACTTTGCCGCCAGGGATGACACGCATCTGGCCGTCAATGATTACCGTCTCTCCGGTCGCAAGACCTTGTTCGATAACGGTCATTCCTTGGTAGGTGGGGCCGGGGCTAACAGTTCTAACCTCGGCGGTCTGGTCTTTTTTGACGATAAAGACGAACTGCTTCTTTTGTCCTGTCTGTAAGGCTTCGGAGGGGACAGTGACGGCGTTTTCGCGGACGTCAACGGAGAGAGACAAGGTGAGGAATTGACCGGGCCATAGCTGTTTTTTCTCATTGGGGAAGGAGGCCTTGAGGCGGATGCTGCCGGTTGTTGGATCAACGCTGTTGTCAAGAAATGAGACAAGGCCTTTTTCCGTTAATCCAGCTCTTCCAGGGACTTCGGCTTGAACCTCCATTTCGCCTGCTGCCAGGTGTTCCTTGACGATCAAGAGCTTGTCTTCTGGAATGGTGAAGTTGGCGTAAATGGGGCTGACGGTTTTGATGGTCACGAGTTCCGTGTCGTTGGCTTTGACTACATTGCCGCGATCTACGTTCAGTTCCCCAAGCCTTCCGCTGATTGGGGCGGTGATCGTGCAGTAGGCGAGTTGGGCTTTACTGTTTTCCAGTGCTGCCTGGTCAGCCGTCACATCGGCTGCTGCCGTCCCTGCCTTGGTACGGTATGCCTCTGCTTGTTCCTGGGAGATGAGGCCTTTTGATGCCAGTTGTGAGTAACGATGGAAGTCCTGGAGGGCATTGTCTCGGATAACTTGGTTGCGGGTCAGGGATGCTTGCGCCTTGTTGAGGGCGGCTTGGGCGGTGCGTGGATCGATTTCAAAGAGAAGCGCGCCTTGCTTTACCTCCTGCCCCTCACGAAAGCCAACCTTGGTCAATTCGCCGCTGACCATGGCTTTGATAGTGACCTGTTCCGAGGCCTCCAAGGTGCCGAAGGTCTTGATTTCTACGGGCACGTCCCGCTGCTCGGCGGACGCTATGACGACCACCGCCGGCGGGAGGGATTTGGGTTTCTGTTTGTCGCTCTTCGGTTGTGAACAGGATGGGAGGGTAATGAGCAGCAGGATTGCCGCTAGGCGAAGCAAGGGGTGATGAGCCATGGCGAGGTTTACCTTGTGTGAACGTTGATTTGCAGCCCCGAGGGTTAGTATGGAAGTCCTTAACATTCCTATGGCTAATCAGCCTGGAGTTAGCGGAGAGCTCGTTTGCTTGGTAGCAAGGATACATTTTCTTATCTTTACGGTAAATACGACCTCCTTGGGCTAATTGTCGCCAAGTTCACTTCCCAGGTCCTGCAGCACGGCCTTCAAGTTGGCCTTGGTGTTTTTGATGCCGATTTTTTCTCTGATCCGATCACGATGGAAATCCACTGTCCGTTTACTCATCTTCAGTTGATCAACGATGTCCTTGGTGGAGGTTCCAAGTCGGATGAGATTGGCGATATTGAGTTCGGTCGGTGACAGCCGAAAATACTTATGTCCTAAGTCCTTCATGAAGGGCGTGACAATCTCGTTCAAGTTGGTGCGGATAATCTTGAGAAAGGATTGCTGGTAGTCTGTTAGGGGGCTCTTCTCAAGTTTTTCCATGTAGGGCTCCACCATTTCATGAACGGCGAATAATACCTTTTGCTCAATCTCCTTACGGTCTTCCTCATTTTTTCGGATCATCTGCTGCAGGGCCTGATTGGTGCCACGCAGGTCGTCAGCCTTTTCCGCCAGATCGGCTTCTGCCTTTCGCAGTTGGAGCGCCGTATCTCGATATTTCTGATTTGATGTTTCAAGGGCTTCAATGGCCAAGGTTAACTCTTTGGTTCGTTCCTGCACCAGTTCGTCTAAATGCTGATTCGTTGCCAGCAACTCTTTTTCCGCTTGCCACTTGGCCGAGAGCGCCAAGGCGAACTGCTGGATCTCGTGGGTGTGAAACGGCTTCTGCATGTAAAGCAGACGTGCGGGAGGTTGTACCTGCTGGTTAATTTTGGCGGGGCTGAGGTCAGAGTACGCTGTGACAATGACGATATTGATGAGCGGGTCAAGGGCTCTGATCTGGGCTGCGGTCCAGACCCCGTCTGGACCTGGAGGCATTCTGACGTCGAGGAAGGCCACGGCAAAGGGGGAGTTGCTGTCGATTGATTCCCGTACCGCATTGACTGCTTCGTGTCCTTGACGGCAGAGACAGAGTTCAAAGGTTGGGAGCGAAGGGGCTTGGGTGTCGGTATTGAAGAGCTTGCTCTCCAGTTCATCGAGGCGGGTGGTGTTTGCCGTCAATTCTTGCCTGCGGCACAGGACATGGCGGTAGGCGTCCAGCACATTCTGCTCGTCGTCGACTATGAGGATGCGGTAAGTGGGTGACATGGGGATTTTGCTCGACTTGTTGGGCGTGGAGTTCTGTTATCGCCCGATTGTAATTTTTTTGAGGGTGTCAAGATAGCTCACTTGATTTGTGAGGAAATCGCTGTTGCTTATGTCTCTGATCACGGCCTTGAGGTGATAGGCGAGGTCTAGGCTGTACTTGTTGAGTGACTGCTGGTTGGCTTGGTTCAAAATCAGCACACTGTAATACCTGGTGAGGATGCGAAGCGTTGGGTCTCGCCTGGAGAGGTAGGCTTGTCCGCCGAGGGTATTGAGGAAAAAGGCGGCGTATTCGTAAGTCTTTGCCAAGGGGAGATGGATTTGGATGGGTGACTTGTTTGCGCACTCTTTCTCCATAGTCGACCAGGCATACAGCGTGGCGAGTTGCTGTTCGAGAGAGCTGTGCTCGTTGGTGATGATCTCTCTGAGCAGAGAGAGATCTTTGATGCCGAGGACCCGGAAGAAGTGGGCCGCATTCTTGAGTACCGTGAGCAGGTCGGCGGTCTCTCTCTCATTGACCGGAGGGTTGTTGAGGAGTTTGACGACAATATCGGTAAGGGATTTTTGTACAGGTTCCTTTTGGGTGTATGCCTTGATGTATTCTTGACTGTCCAGTTGTTTGAAGAAGAGCAATAAGTCATCAGTGACTTTTTGGCAGGATGCAGAGGCTGGCGCTGCCTCTTGTCTCGGCGGGGGTGGAGGTTCGGGTGTTTCTGGCGCCACAGAAACCGTGGGGGCGTCGGGGGCTGGGGCCGTGGCCTGAGGCGTGTTTTGGCCTGCAGGCTGTTGTGGGCTGGGTTGGAGAATGGTGTTGATGTCTGTAACGTTTTTTCTGTTGTCGAAAATCGAGTCTTTGAGTAAGAACAAAGCGATAGCGCAGAGTACCAGGGCAATAGCAATGGAGAGGGAGGGGCGTTTGGGCGAGATTATCCGATTTGTTTTTTTCATGGGAAGTCCGTACCGTGCTGAACCTGTTCGTTGGGAAGGGGATATCTTCATCGGAAGTTCTAGTCTGGATACATATCGTGCTTCGTAGGGGAGGTCAAATGAAATTTATAGGGGGCATGCCTGGCTGGGTGTGATTGTCGGATGACGGTTGCGGGATGGATCAAAAAAAAGCTGGCCGAAGCCTTGCCCTTTGTGGCACGAAGTCCCGCCTTGCAAGTGGCGTGGTTAGCAGAAGAGTTTCGCAAGGGAGTGTTGGATGACCGAGAGCTTGCCCCATATATCCATCTCTTGGTGTCTGAGTACGTTGGCAGACGTGAACGAGGGGAAGGTGTGGAGGAGTTGCAGGGGATTTTCTCGCGCTTGCCGAGGGCGACGGTCGTAGCGATGGTGAGGTGTGTCGAGATCTATGATGTTCCAGACCTACTTGAACTTATTGGTGTCTTGACGGTTGAAGATGCGGTTCTTATTTTGAAGAAGGTGCCTCCGCCGTATGAAAAGAGGTCCATTCTCCTGTTGGACAGGGTCTTCCAGGCGGTTAACAGCTGTGGTGATCAACTGTTGGAGAGAGCAGCGCAAAAGATGGCCCTAGATGATGATGCCCCGGCCCATTTCGCCAAGGCCTATGAAAGATTTAGAGAAATATTGATTGATGAAAAGATTTTACTGATGTTGTACCCGCAGGCCAACGTCTAACCATAAAAAAAGGCCCCTTGAGAGAGGGGCCTTTTTTTATGGTTGTTTCGGGTCGATTGTCGATCTTTTATTTCTTGCCCATGGCCCTCTTGGAAGCCTTCAGCGGGTTGACCTTGATTGTTGAGGTTAATACCGCAGGCTTGGCATGGGTGGCGAAGTTGCAGATGCCAATTTTCCACTTGGCGGCTGGCGCAGAGTAAGTCTTGCAGAATTTTTGTGATTCTACTTCAATGATTCTGTCGCAGCCATCGCATTTGTCGATGATCGGGCTGAAAACGCCAGTCGTATAAATTTGATTGTTTGCTATGGCCATATTCTGGTCTCCTTAAGTAGAGTAGGGGAAATGTTGTGTCAGGGGGAATAATCTTGCTGGTCAAAAGAATCGACGGGGATATCTCCCTCATCCATAAAGACGTACCTATATAGAGAAAATGCCCTTTTGTGTCAATAAAAAAATAGAGGACCTCTTGTATTTGAAAATAAATACTATAAAATCAAAGAGTGGACTTGTTGTGGAATTGGTCGCGCTGGGAGCGAGGGTAAATTTTATCTAAGGAGGGTTGCTGTGCCACTATTTGTTTATAAAGGGATCAATTCCTACGGTGAAAAACGAAAGGGGAAGATCGAGGCGGTTAATCTTGCCGCGGCGCAAACGCAACTTAAAAAAATGCGAATTACGCCCTCTTCCGTTAAGGAGGCGCCCAAGGATCTGTTTGCCGATGTTCCCTTTATGCAGCCCAAAGTTACGGGGAAGGATGTGGTTATCTTTACCCGGCAACTGTCTACCATGATTGATGCTGGTTTGCCGTTGGTACAAAGTTTGGAAATTTTGACCAAGCAACAGGAGAATAGCACCTTTAAAAAGATTCTGCAGGTAGTGAGAACCGATGTTGAAACTGGTAGTACCATTGCGGAGGCCATGAAGAAACACCCCGCTATTTTTGATAATCTCTATTGCAACATGATTGACGCCGGAGAGGTCGGCGGTATCCTCGACACCATTTTGTCGCGTTTGGCTGCCTATATGGAAAAAAACATGGCCTTGGTAAAAAAAGTGAAAGGGGCCATGACCTATCCGGTTATTTGTCTCTGTATCTCGTTTGTGGTGATCGCGGTCATGCTGGTTTTCGTGGTTCCTGTATTCCAGAAGATGTTTGCTGACTTCGGCTCTGCTTTGCCGGCACCAACGCAGTTGGTTGTTGACATGAGTGACTTTGCCAAGGGCAATTTCCATATTATTTTGGGTGCGATGTTTGCGGTTAGCTGGATTGTCAAGAAGATCAATAAAACGGAAAAAGGGAAGATGAAGATCGATCAACTGCTATTGGTTTTCCCTATCATCGGACCGTTGTTGCGGCGGGTGGCGGTGGCAAAATTTACTCGGACGCTTGGCACTATGATGCAGAGTGGTGTGCCCATTTTGGAGGCATTGAATGTGGTTGGCCGCACCGCCGGCAATAAAGTCATTGAGACGGCTGTTTTCCGGGTGACCGATGCCATTAAGGAGGGCCGTCCCTTGGCCGAGCCTTTGGAGGAGACGGGGGTCTTCCCCAGCATGGTGGTACAGATGATTAACGTTGGTGAGTCAACTGGCGCCTTGGATGTCATGCTCGAAAAGATAGCAGATTTTTACGATGAAGAGGTTGATCAGGCTGTGGAGAATCTAACGGCGGCCATCGAGCCTCTGATGATGGTATTTCTTGGCGGCTTGATTGGTGGCCTGGTCATTGCCATGTACCTGCCGATCTTCTCGATGGCCGGAGCGGTCGGCGGCTGATGTGAATTTCATAGGAGGACAGGCGTATGGGAGAGATTGTTGGTGTTGTAGGGCGTGAGATTTTTGATTCTCGCGGGAATCCTACTGTCGAAGTTGAAGTCTATCTCGACAGTGGTGTCGTTGGGCGAGCGATGGTGCCTTCTGGCGCTTCGACTGGCACTCGTGAGGCACTGGAGTTGCGGGATACGAAGCGCAAACGTCTGGGGGGTAAAGGAGTTTTGCAGGCAGTCGATAATGTCAACTGCATCATTAGCCAAGCGATTGTAGGACTTGAATCGTGCCAGCAAGTTGCCATTGATCAGGCGATGATTTCCCTTGATGGCACTGACAATAAAAAGAGGTTGGGGGCCAACGCCATCCTTGGCGTCTCGATGGCCGTGGCGCGAGCTTCGGCCGAGGAGGTTGGCCTGCCGCTTTACAGCTATCTTGGCGGAGTCAATGCCAAGACCTTGCCGGTGCCGATGATGAATGTCTTGAATGGCGGTTCGCACGCCGACAATAACGTTGATATTCAGGAGTTTATGATCATGCCGGTTGGGGCCAAGAGTTTCTCGGAGGGGCTGTGGATGGGGGTGGATACCTTTCATAGCTTGAAAGCGGTACTGAAGAAGGCCGGCCATCAGACGGCGGTGGGTGATGAGGGGGGGTTTGCCCCTAATTTACGCTCGAATGAAGAGGCGATGGAGTCTTTGCTTGAAGCGATTGAAAAAGCGGGCTATAAGCCTGGTAAGGATATGGTGATCGCCTTAGATGTAGCAGCCAGTGAGCTCTATGATGCTAAGAAGAAGAGGTATGTCTTAGCTGCGGAAAAGGTTGCCGCCAAAAGTTCTGATGAAATGATCGCTTTTTTCGAAGAGTGGGTTAAGAAATATCCGCTGGCCTCTATCGAAGATGGGTTGGACGAGTCCGATTGGCAGGGCTGGAAGAAACTGACCACGCGACTGGGTGGCACTATTCAGCTGGTGGGGGATGATATCTTTGTCACCAACACTAAGATTCTGCAAGAGGGTATTGCTAAGGGCGTGGCCAACTCCATCTTGGTGAAGCTGAATCAGATTGGTTCGGTGACTGAGACCTTGGACGCTGTCGATATGGCCCATCGGGCCGGCTACACGGCTGTTATCTCGCATCGCTCCGGCGAGACAGAGGATACAACGATTGCCGATCTTAGTGTGGCGTTAAATACTGGCCAGATCAAGACGGGTTCTCTTTCGCGTACAGACCGGGTCGCCAAGTATAATCAATTACTGCGGATTGAGGAGTCGCTGGGAGCGGCGGGACGTTACGCGGGCAGATCAAGCGTGAGGAATTTGGGGAAATAAGATGCCCTTTTTGTGAAGCAACCGACCTGGGTACTCGCGGGTTTTTTAGGCTCATCGAGAAGGTGAGTTGGCCGAATAATTTACGTGTTATAATCAATTTTACTGTCTGGAGGTGTTTGAAAGATGACTCTCACAAAAGCTGATTTAGTTCATAAGGTGTATGAATCACAGGACGTAAGCAAGGTGCAGGCGACGGACGCGGTAGAGGCTTTCTTGCGCATCTCGAAAGGTTGTCTGGAGAATGGCAATAATTTATTGCTGAGCGGTTTTGGCAAGTTTACGGTCAAAGAGAAAAAAGAGAGGCGGGGTCGTAATCCGCAAACGGGAGATGCTTTGATGCTCGAGGCGCGCACGGTGGTGACTTTTAAGCCTTCAGGGATTTTGCGCGACCGGATTAACGGGTAGTTTCAGCTTGATTGCAACGCGGCAGAAGGTGGCGCCGCGTGAGAGGGAGAACGTTGCACGGTGTCTGAGTTCTTGTGCGCGTTGCAGCCCTCGGTGTTGTGTCGGACAGGGCTCTGCTTGAGCTCTGTCCGATTTTTTTGTTCTTAAGGGCAGTAAATTATGGTAAAAGTCAGCAGTTTTCAGGAACCAGCCATTTTTTACGTTAGGCTGTGCCTGCTAGTACGTCCACAAACAAAGGATACGGATGAAGGATAGGGAGGCTTCTCTATCCATGATGAAGACGATGAAGAACCTTGCAGAGTTAGCAGAGTTGGTGGGAGGCAGGCTGATCGGTGACGGCTCTGTCACCGTCGAAGGGTTAGCGGATCTAGAATCTGCGGGTGCTGCCCAACTCACCTTTCTTACCCACGAAAAAAACATCGACCTCCTGTCTCATAGCCAGGCAGCGGCGGCAGTAGTGCCGATTTCCGATAGGCAATATGCCCTGCCGGTGATACAGGTTCGCGATCCTAACCTAGCTGCGGCTATCATTCACAACTCCCTGCTGGCTGGCCCCTTCCAAGCCCAAGGGGTTGATCCGCGGGCTGTTGTCGGCCAAGATTGTCAGATTCCTGCCGCCGTAACTATCGCTCCTCTGGCGGTACTCGGTAAGGGGGTTGTTTTGGGGCAACGGGTTACCCTTGGACCTGGGGTTGTGGTCGGGGATGGTGTCCGGATAGGTGATGACAGCACGCTGAAGGCTAACGTGACGGTGGAGCGCGGCACGGTCATTGGTTGCCGGGTCATGATTCATGCTGGGGCGGTTATCGGTAGTGATGGCTTTGGCTATGCGACAGATCAGTTTGGGCACCATGTCAAGCGGCCGCAGGTTGGAGTTGTGCAGATCGATGACGATGTGGAAATTGGTTCCAATGTCTGCATTGATCGAGCTACTTTCGGTAAAACTTGGGTGAAGCGCGGCGCGAAAATTGATAATCAGGTGCAGATTGCCCATAACGTCGTCATTGGTGAAGACTCGATCATTGTGGCTCAGGTTGGTATCTCCGGTAGCACAACCTTAGGAACGGGAGTGGTGCTTGGCGGTCAGGCTGGGGTAGCGGGGCACCTGACTATCGGAGATCGGGCGATGGCGGCGGCCAAGACCGGTATTCATGCCGATGTGCCTGCTAAAGCCGTAGTCTCAGGCTTTCCTGCCATTTCTCATCCCTTGTGGTTGAGGATCAGTTCTTTAATTGCTAAGCTCCCGGATTTATTTAAAGATGTTCGTGAATTAAAAAAACAGGTTGCCGAGCTGAATCGAAAATGACGGATGCCAAGAGAGCCAGCATCCTTATCGAAGTGAAATGTTTTCTTGGAGGGAAGCATGAGTGACGTCATACAATCACTTGATATTGTTGAAATTTTGAAATTATTACCGCATCGTTATCCCTTCGTCATGATTGACCGGGTGACGGAGATGGTGATTGGTCAGAGGATTAAGGCCATAAAAAACGTGACGATCAATGAACCGTTTTTTCAAGGGCACTTCCCGACACTGCCGGTGATGCCTGGGGTGATGATTTTGGAAGGTCTGGCCCAGGCCGCAGCCGTCATGGCCTATGCGACTATGCGCGATTATGTTGGTACCAAGCTTGTCTATTTCGCCGGCTTAGATAAAGTCCGTTTTCGGCAGAAGGTAAGTCCTGGGGATCAATTGATTTATGAGGTAACGACTATAAAAAGAAAATTGAGTCTCTGGAACCTGGAAGGAAAGGCCTATGTCGATGGCAAACTTGTGGCCGAGGCGGTACTAATGGCAACCTTTGGCTGAGCCTCGTTGTTTAGTTTAAGGATATTCCCACCCGTCGACTCCTTACTTTTGTTCCAACCCCGGCCAAAGTCTTTTCTCTGCCACTAAAATTTAGCTATCTTTTCTCATGACTATTCATCCAACCGCAATCATTGATGCTGGCGCTGAAATTGATGCCACTGCCAGCATTGGCGCTTATACCATTGTAGAAAAAGGGGTTTCCATCGGTGCAGACACTGAAGTTGGTGCTCATGCCGTTCTTTCCGGTTGTACAACGATCGGTAAGCGAAACCGCATCCACTCCTTCACCAGTATCGGCGCTCCGCCGCAAGATTTGAAATATCAGGGGGAAGATACCCGTCTGCTTATTGGTGATGACAATCTGATCCGGGAGTATGTCTCCATCCACCGGGGTACAGTGAGTGGTCATGGCATTACCACTGTTGGCAACGGCAACATGATCATGGCCTATTCCCACATCGCGCACGACTGTGTGGTCGGCGATCACGTCATTTTGGCGAATGGTGCGACTCTTGGTGGGCATGTGCAGGTTGCCGACCGTGCTAATCTCGGAGGCATGGTGGCGATCCATCAGTTCAGTCGGGTGGGTGCCTATACTTACATTGGTGGAATGTCTGGTATCAGTAAAGATGTGCCGCCTTTTGTCATTGCAACGGGTGTCCGCGATCAGTTGCGGATCACCGGCATCAATAAAATCGGCTTGAGGAGGAGTGGTTTTGCGGCTGAGGATATCAACACCCTGTCGCAGGCCTTTGTTTTTATCTTCAGGACGGAACTTATCCTGAGCGAGGCCTTGGAGAAGGCTATGCTCGAGTTCCCGAATTGCCAGTTGGTGACCGATCTGGTTGATTTCATGAAGGCTCCGAACCGCTTCGGGGTTGTGCGCAAGTTCGATGTCGATTGATCGGATCGGGATTATTGCCGGTGGCGGTCAATTCCCACTGCTTTTCGCTCAGGCCGCTAAGGTAGCAGGCCGTGCCGTGGTGGCGGTCGGGCATCGCAATGAAACCGACAGCACGCTTGAGGGACTCTCTGATTTCTTTTGCTGGGTGAAGCTTGGACAACTTGGTAAGATTATTAAATTCTTTAAGCAGAACAATGTGCGTGAGGCGGCCTTCCTTGGCACGATCACCAAGACCAAGATCTTTGCCGATGTCTGGCCCGACCTGAAGGGACTCAGCCTTTGGAATAAGATTGACATTAAGCATGATGACTCCATTCTGCGGGCCATCGCCCAGGCGCTTGAGGAAGAGGGTATCCGTGTGGTTGAGTCTACCCTCTATCTGCAGGAGTTGCTCTTCCCTGCTGGGGTTTTGACCAAGAAGAAGCCGACATCGGCGCAGATGCTCGATATCCGTTTTGGGTGGCGGATTGGTCGTGAGATTGGTCGACTGGATATCGGTCAATGCGTTGTGGTTCGGGATAGCACGGTGCTGGCGGTTGAGGCCATTGAGGGGACAGATGCCGCAATCCTGCGCGGCGGCGCTTTGGGACGTAAACAGGCTGTTGTGGTTAAGGTGAAAAAGCCGGGGCAGGATTTTCGTTTTGATTTGCCGGCCATTGGCCCGAAGACGATTGCTAGTATGATTGAGGTGCAGGCTGCCGTCTTGGCGGTTGAAGCGGGGCAGGCGCTGCTTTTCGATGGGCAGGAGGTCTTGCGGCTTGCTGATCAGGCAGGGATTGCTATTGTCGGCTGTGTTGAAAGTGCCGAAGGCCCAGGGCTGTCAGCAGAATGAGAGCTATGGTCTTGGCAGCTGGTCTGGGCACCAGACTGCGCCCATATACATTGCTCCGCCCGAAACCACTCTTCCCAATTCTGGGGGAGCCTTTGTTGCTGCGTATTATCAAACAGTTGCGAGAATCTGGATTCTCGCCAATCATTGTCAATGCTTACCATTTAGCCGAACAGATCATAGCGCTTTTAGCCGATCAGCCAGACATCACCCTGCAGCATGAGCCGATGGAGCTCGGTACGGGTGGTGGCTTACGGATGGCTCTGCCCCATTTCGCTGATGAACCGGTTTTGGTGACCAACGGAGATATCTACCACGATATCGATTACGGCGCGGTTTACGCCCTGCATGGACAGGGGGATTGCCCAATCTCCTTGGTTATGCACGATTATCCGAGATTCAATAAGGTGACGGTGGTGGATGACCGGATTTGTGCCTTCTCGGCGAGCGATAAGCACCCCGTCGCAAGTGGCGGGGGCTTCGAGACACTCGCCTTCACCGGCATCCATGTCGTCCATCCTGCCGTGCTGCGAGATATCCCTCCTGCCGTGTTCTCTTCGATTATTGATTGCTATCAAGGGCATCTGAAGGCGGGCGGTCAGATTGCCTCTATCAAGGTGCAGGGCCATTTCTGGACTGATATCGGTACGATTGGTGATTATCTTGACCTGCATCGCACCATATTGAGTGCCGAGCCTCCCTGTTTTCGTTTGGCAGAGACGGTCGATCTTGGTCAGAATGTAAGGCTGGATGGTTGGGGCTATGTCGGTGCAGGGGCAAGCCTTGGCACGGGCGCTCATCTCTCGCGGGTGGTGGTTTGGGATGGAGCGCGAATCGAGCAAGATGCCGTCTTGGCTGATTGCTTGCTGACCTAAACATTTTCCTAAGGATTAAACCGTTGCGTTGTTTCTATGAGTGAAAAACAGATTGCGGTCATGCGGGAACTGCTGCAAGCTGCCGGCGCTGGGTCAACATGGGATGCACTGGTCACCCTTTCGGGCGATGGTTCTGATCGTCCGTTCTTTCGACTGTGGCAGGGCGATAACTCCTATCTTGCCGTGTTCCCTTCACCTACTGTCGCTCGGGCGCGTGATGAGGCTCACTCCACCTATCTGATCGGTCGTCACCTTCAGCACAGCGGTGTGCCGGTTCCGGCAATCTATGCCTATGACCAGGAGAGTGGCGGCATTCTCTTTGAGGACCTGGGCGATCGGCTTCTTTTTCATGCGGTTTCAGAGGCTGGGGAGGCGGTGGTGGAGACGCTTTATGGTCAAGCCGTTGTCGTTCTGGCTGATTTGCAACTTGTGGCGTGCGCTGGCTTTCGGCCGGAGTGGTGTTGGGATACGCCGCGCTATGATCGGCAGTTGATGATCAAGCGGGAGTCGAATTATTTTTCTGCTGAGTTCTGCACTAAATTCATGGGGCTTGTCGAGTTGCCGATGGGCTTAAGTGAAGAGTTTGCCAAACTTGCTGATCGCATTATGTTGTGTCCGGCAGACACGCTTATGCACCGCGATTATCAGTCTAGGAACCTGATGGTTGTGCAGGGGCAGTTGCGGGTGATTGACTTCCAGGGGGCACGTTTTGGGCCATTGGCGTATGATCTGGTTTCACTTCTTAACGATCCATACGTCAGTCTAAGCGAGGCGCGCAAGCAGCTGTTGATTGGGCAGTACCTCGAGCGCTTAGGGAACTATATTTCCCTTGACCACGATCGGTTTATGGAGGACTATTGGCATATTGCCCTGCAACGGAATCTCCAGGTGCTTGGTGCTTATGCCTTTCTGTCTCAGGAGAAGGGCAAGGAGTTTTTCAGGCCCTATATTACCCCGGCGCTGGAGCGCTTATTAACACTGCTGGCCACCACGCTGGCCGCTGACTATCCGGTTTTGTTAGGGCTGGTTAGTCAAATTGCCGCTTTGCGGCGGGAAAATTAAATTTATCATGTCAGGGAAACTGCAAATCGTCGCTTTGGTTGGACGTCCAAATGTCGGCAAATCGTCGTTGTTTAACCGGATTACCCGTCAGAACAAGGCGATTATCGACGCAACGCCGGGGGTGACTCGCGATCGGCATTTCGAGCGGGTGACGTACGACGATCAGATGTTTATATTAGTCGATACCGGCGGCATCGAATTCGATCTATCCTCGGCAGTTGTTGATGACCCAGAGATGAAGGTTTCCGCCTTGATTCGTGAGCAGAGCTGGCAGGCGGTAGCGGATGCCGACATTATCGTGCTGATCATGGATGGCAAAGAGGGCTTGACTCGAGATGATTATGAGATGATCGCTCAGTTGCGCAAGACCGAAAAGCCCCTGTTTTATTTGATAAACAAAATCGACACGATGGCCCAAGAGCAGGAACGCTTGGCGCCCTTTTACTCCTTGGGTGTCCCTCAACTGTGGCCGGTGTCAGCCTCGCATGGCTATGGCTTAAATGACTTCATGGAGGAGTTGGTCAAGCTGTTTGATCAACCTGCCATGGAGGAAGAGGTGAAGAGTGAGGCCATTCGTTTGGCCTTTATTGGCAGGCCGAATGTTGGAAAATCATCCCTGGTCAATCGCCTGTTGGGCGAAGACCGGATGGTGGTTTCTGACGTGCCTGGAACCACCCGTGATTCGGTTGATACCTTGCTTGAGCACCAGGGGCGTCAGTACCTGCTGATCGATACGGCGGGAATCCGCCGTAAGGGCAAGGTTTTTGGCAAGGTTGAGAAGTTCTCGGTGATGCGGGCCTTGAGTTCCATGGAACAGTGCGATATCGCACTCATTCTGATTGATGCCGTTGAAGGCATTACCGAGCAGGACACCAAGGTCATCGGCTATTCGGTCGAGCGAGGCCGTGCCTGTTTGGTTGTGGTCAATAAATGGGATATGTTGAAGAGTGATCCCAAACGTCAAAAGTGGTTGCTGGGTGAAATTGAGATGGCTACCCGCTTTATTGGCTACGCGCCGGTTGTTACCTTGTCTGCCATGACCGGGCAGGGGGTGAACAAGATCTTCGGGGTGATCGATAAGATCTTCACACAATTTTCAAGTACGGTGACCACTGGTCGTTTGAACCGGGTCTTGCAGAAGGCAGTGGAGGCCCATCCGCCCGCCATGCATCTGGCCAAACGTCTGAAGTTCTATTACACTACCCAGGTTGCCACCAAGCCGCCGACCTTTGTTGTTTATGTCAACTATCCAAAAGGGGTTCACTTCTCGTATTTTCGTTATTTGGTGAACCAATTCCGTACCGAGTTGGGTCTTGATCAGACCTCGTTGCATATTATTTTGCGAGAACGGCAGCGCAAAGATTACGGGACATCTGGGCCAGCTGGCGCTAAGTGAGGCGTTGAAGTAATCTTTTGGTCGTAAAATGGCTCCAGGGCCATCCTAAAAGAAGGGCAATCGTGTTTTTTTGTTCGTAAAGAGCGATTTCGGTCAAGGAGAATCATGCACGATCCTGACGTCACGAGAACGAAACAGCTCCCGGGCCATCTTGCCTCCTTGCCGGGGGCTTTTGCCGAGGCCTTTTGGCATATTCAGGACAATCACACTGAGGTTGATCCTTCCTCCCTCTTTCCATCCCTGCACTCTATCGCCTCTGACCTGGCCGGTCTGCCGGATTCCCCCTCCCCTCCTGATCTCCTTTTATCGGCCGCGCTGAAGTCTGGGCAAGAATTTTGCCAGGCAGGCAGAGGGCTTGCACTTGATTTGGCAAAGCTCCTTGTCCTGGCTTGCAAGACGCGCGATCTCTTTAAGTCGCATGGCGTGCTGGCCCATTTGGGTCGTAGTGAAGAGGCCGATGCTTTTCTCGAGACGTATTTCGACACCTTATTACGTGGAGTGGCCGTGGAGTGGGCTCGTCTGGAGGCGGCCGCCTTTCACACACAGTTGCGAGATGCCAACCGTTTTATCTTGCAGGAGCGTCGGCGATATTACTCGATTTTTAAGCGGATGGTGGAGCCAGCCTTTATCATTGATCGAGAAATGCGTCTGTTGGAGACCAATCGCGCCTTCGATAGCTTATTTCAGTTGAAGGGCAAGCGCCATATAGGCAAGAATTGTTATGATGTTCTTGGTGAGGAGTTTCGAGAGGCCTGCCTTTTAGACGATTTTCTGCATAGCACGCAAGGCCGTTCTGGCGTCGAGATAGACTTGTTGATTCATGGCGAGTCGCGGAGCATCATCGTCAATGGAACGTTTCTTGGCGACATCAATCATGAGTCCAGCGGCGGCATCGTCATTCTGCAGGATAATACATCCCGTCGAGCCATTGAGCGCGCCTTGCAGGAGAGTGAACAGCAATACCGTTCACTGATCGAGAATGTGCCCGATGTTACCTGGCGTTTAAATCAGGATGGAGATTTTGTCTTTATCAGTCCCAATGCCCAGGAAATCTATGGCTATTCCGCTTCGGAAATGTTGGGGCAGGGCTCTGTGCAGTCCTTGCTTGATTCCAGCCACTCCACACAGGAAAGAGGAGGGGAGGGAGTTCGTCTTGGCCGTATCCACCCCGATGATGTGGACGTGGTGCGCAATGAACTGCGGCTCTTTTTTTCCTCGCACCTGCGTGCTGATGCTGCTACGCCCTGTGTGCATTGGCCCTTGCCGCAAGAGGGGAGAGAGACGGGCAGGAGTTACGATGTCAAATATCGTTTTCAGAAAAAGGATGGTCGCTGGGTGTGGATTCATGAGCGGGCCTGCCGGATTGACTCGCAGGACGGTGAGTGCTATGCAGATGGGATTTCATCCGATATCACCGACTTGAAGCAAGCCGAAGCAGAGCTGGAACGGCATCACTTTCGCTTGGCGGAAATTGTTGACGAGCGTACTGTCGAGCTTAAGACCGCAAATAAGCAGCTCAAAAAGGAGATCGATGTCCGCAGGCAGACCGAACAGGCCCTGCGGGATCTGACGACACGGCTGGCAGATTCAAACAGGGAGCTTGAGCAGTTTGCCCATGTCGCCTCACATGATCTGAAAGAGCCGTTGATGCTGATTGTGGCCTTCAGTGAGCGTTTGATCAAAAAGTACAGCGCGCAGCTTGAGGAAAAGGCCCAGGAGTATCTACGCCGGATTAGCATGTCGGCAGATCACATGCGGCAGCTGGTCGATGGCTTTTTGGCATTGTCGCTTGTGACAACGGGGGCTGCTCCTTATGAAGAAGTCGATTTGGCCGACCTGGTTCAAGAGGTGGTGCAGAGTCTCGAGGAACGGATCAAAGAGAGTGACGCCCGGATTGAGATAGGAGAGCTGGGGCGTTTGGGTGGGGATCGTCTGCAACTCAGGCAACTGTTCCAGAATATCATCGCCAATGCACTGAAGTACCGGAAAATGGATGGTCGCCCTTTAGTGGTACTGCGTGGCAGCCTGGTTGATGAGGCGCATTACGAGATTATGATTCAAGACAACGGCATTGGCTTTGACCCGAAGGATGCCGAGAAGATTTTTAGGCCCCTGCAGAGGCTGCATAGTCGTCGTGACTACGAGGGTACTGGCATGGGGCTCACGACTTGCCAGAAGATTGTGGCGCGGCACGGCGGGGAGATTTGGGCGCAAGGCTCGCCAGGGCAGGGAGCGACTTTTGTTATTCGATTACCGGTCAGCCTTCTCAGATGAAATTGATGTCGGGCAGGGGCAACTTGGCGATTTTTGCTTTAGGCCCACACCCAGGACTGTAACTATTTTGGCAAGAGTATGGTGGCGAGTGCTGGCCAGGCCTTGTCAAAGGCGGCCTGATCCGCGAAGGTAGCGCTCAGTGTCAATTCGTCTTTTTCAAAAGATTGGGTGTGGCTCAGGCTTAGCCCTTTCGGTAGGTTAAGCCGGTTATTTGTCTCCGCGAATTTCTTCTCTGCCGCCGCCAGGTTTGGGGCGTGTTTCTCACTCAAAAAACGCATAACCCGAGCTGTTTTCTGAGGCAGGTTACTCTCCTGGTAGTCGATGATCTCTTTGAGTTCCCCTAGCGATAAGAGTGCGTGAATTGAGCTCTCTTGTCGTTTGGCAAGGTCTTGGCAAATGGCGGTAATTTTGCGCTGGTTACTGACGCTGAGCTGCAGGGTGTCGACCATCTCGAAGAGGGCGAATCGATCTCGAAAGGAGAGGTTGCTCAGCGCTAAGGCGGTTTTCTCGTCAAGGCGGCCTTCGTGCAGGGCCAGGGCAAGCGGTTCCTCCAATGAGGTTAAGCTGACTATCTGTTGCAGGAGATAGGGGTGGGGGCTCATCTTGAGCAGTGGCAGGAATCTGTGTGCTGCCTCGTCCATTGGGCAGAGGGCCAGGGCCTTTTTGAAAAAGGTGGCTTTGGCCAGGGGGCTGATTGGCCCGCCCAACAGACTCTCGCGCAGAGAGAGCTCAAGGGTTGCAAGCGCGTCGAACTCTTCGGGAATGATGAGGCAGTCACAACTGCTCTGTTTCATGAGTTCATTGATGATCTGGAGCCGTTTGCGCCCGGCGACGATCTGGAAGGCACCGGAGGCGGTTGCTTTAATGAGAGGGGGATGAAGGATGCCGATCTTGCTGATCTGTTCAAGCAACTCCTTGCCGGGCGGGATGTCAAAGGGCAGGAGGCTAAAGCGCATGTCCTCACGATCAATCAGCTTTACAGGGATACTTTTGATGGGAAAGGGTCTCATGGTGTGTGGCTTGAGGGATGCCTGTTGAGCACCGCATCTGCGGCACGACGGAACAGGAACGGTTCTCGATATGTTAGTCTGATTTTTTGTTTTTCCTGAGTCGTTTAGGACAATCAGTTTACGATTGAGTTTCACCATATAATGGTGCACGGAGACTATGTCATTTTCCCTGGATGAAAGTCAAGGAAAGAATAGGCTGGAGACGCGGCTGTCAGGGGAAGGTTTGGCCTCGTTGCCCGCTAAACTTTTGCGCAGCCTGACGGAGATCTCTTGTCGCCGGCAGTTGCCTGTCTATTTCAGTGGCGGAGTAGTACGTGATTGGCTTCTAGATACGCCGCCTGCCGACCTCGACATTACCGTGATGCGGGATGCCATGGCTTTTGCCCGTGATTTGGCAGGGGCGTTAGGTGCCGCCTATGTGCCGCTATCAGAGGTAGAGGGAGTGGCCCGGGTGGTGTGGAGTGACGGTACTTTCAGCATCGATGTCAGCCAATTCAGGGAAGGAACCACGACGATTGTTGATGACCTGATGCGCCGAGATTTTTCGGTCAATGCGATGGCCGTAGAGTTGGATAGTGTTCGGCAAACTCTGGCGGATGACGGTTTGTTGATAGACCCTTTGGCTGGGATTGTTGATCTGCAGCATGGCGTCATACGTCTGGCTTACCCCAAGGCCTTGCTGGCAGATCCTTTGCGAATGCTGCGGGCTTACCGCTTTCGAGCGGTTTTTGATTGGCGTATCGAAAAAGAAACCAGGAGCGCCATTGCAGCACACGCGCCGTTGATTGGCCAGGTGAGTGGTGAGCGGATCGCCTACGAGTTGGATACGATCTTTAACTGCGAACAAAGCCATGCGACTGTTCAAGAGATGGTTGAAACAGGGCTGCTCTTCCATATCTTTCCCGAACTGAGCCCTGGCGTTGGGTTGCTGCAGCCATCCAGTCATCACCTCGATGTCTTTGGGCATAGTCTTGAGACCTTGCGGCAGATCGAGCGGATTATTCTTGAGCCGCAAGCCTTTTTCGATTTTGGGGGAAATGTCCAACAAGGTTCCGATTGGCATCATGATATGCAGGAGTATCTCGGTGCCCCTCGCCAGAAGATACGTCTCAAATATGCGGCCCTCCTCCATGACCTGGGCAAGACTTTGACCTGTGCTGAAAAAGAGGGGCGTATTACGTTTTATAATCATGACGAGGCCGGGGTTGCTCTGTTGAAAGGTATTGCTGCCCGCCTGCGTTGGAGCCATGAGGATAGTTGCCGCATCAGCCAATTGGTGAAGCAGCACATGTGGCCCTTTCATCTGCACAACGCCAAGACGCGGACTGGCATTACCCCGAAGGCTGTCTTGAAGCTGGTCAAGGCGGCGGGAGATGATTTGCTGGGGCTTTTTTTGTTGGTGATGGCAGATAGTCTGGCGGGGCAGGGGCCAGGAAAACCTCTTGGGATGGAGAGGGCGGTTGCGGTTCTTTTCTCCGAGGTCTATCAGACTTA
>JAQUKQ010000021.1 GCA_028718985.1 Desulfobulbaceae bacterium
CGGCAATGCCATCCACCACCCATCCGAAAGTGGACATAGGTTGGGTTGGGTGATCGGCGGAATGAACCTGAAGGGCTGATCGGAACAAAGAATTTTCGCCTCGGGAAAAGCACCGATGCATACCGGGAGCGGTTGTGTGGTCTTTGGGTGAGGCTGCAAATCGGCACAAAAAAACTCGGCAAGACCATGAATACCTTTGATTTTATCTTTTTTCATTCCAGGAACTGCTGGTATCGGTGTACGGTGAAGGGAGGAAGAGAGGGACGTGAACTCGATACCCTGTTGCTCGCGAAAGCTTGTGAGAGATTAGGGGCTGGTGAGGTTTTGCTGAACTGCATCGATAAAGACGCACTAACTCAGGGTTTGACCTGGAACTAATCAACCTGATCGGGAACAATGTCCGTATCCCGGTCATCGCCTCAAGCGGCGCCGGGAAGGTCGAGCACTTCAGCGAGGTATTTGCCGAAACCAATGCCGACGCGGCCCTGGCAGCCGGTACATTCCATCGTCAAGAGGTACCGATTGCAGCCGTCAAGGTGTACGCGAGTGCAAGGTGGAGGTGAACTGATTGGCTTGAGGTAGAGCACTGATATTTTGATACCAGTGAATGGAAACGGCTCCGGAGGCGACACTCTCGGGGCCGTTTTTATATTCGGCAATAGGAAAAGGCAGATCCAAAAAATGGCCCTGCCTTTATGACTACCTACGCTGAAACGGAAGCTATTGAGAAATATGGAGGAATTTCGACGACACCAGGCACCAGCAATCTTTTTGTTTGAAACAATCAATAACGTTAAGTAAAATCGCAAATTTGTGCTTGGTTGATACTAGTCATAGCCGAATTTTCAACCGACTTAGGGGAAAATGGCAAAAATTACATGGGAGGAGAAATGAAGAAATACCTTACCCTTATATTAACGACTTTTTCCATCGGAATCCCCGCCCAATCCTTGGCTGACGGATGCAACTGCATTCAGGTACTAGCGCCTGTTTGTGGTTACATGAACGAGTGTGAAGCCCTCTGCCACGGAGTCAACACTTCCTCCTGCCCCCCGCCTCAAACCTACACGGTCGATATCAATTCCAGCACGAGTAGCATTCAGACCTCGGGAGGGTTTTCAGGATCAGGTTTTGGCAGTCTCCAGGTGCAAGGCTCTTTTCAAGTCACCGTTTTTGGAGAACAACTTTCCTATAGCAATATCTCCGTTACCACCACCCCGCCATCGAGCTTCGTTTTCCCGTCTTATTTGGGAAGCTATCAGACATTGACCAACACGTTTTCAGGTACCCAAGCGACCTCCCCGAACGGGACTTACAACACCTTTGGCGGTCAATTTACACCAACGGCAGGAAATGCCCAGTTAACCATGCAAGGGGTCTTCCGAGAGCCATTGTATGATGGCTATGTCTACAACTTCTCAATCAACGCCACCGAGCATCAAGCGAATCCTCCGCCAGAAAGCATCGCGACAACCAATGGCGACGTACTGGATGCCCCTCACAACTCCGCGTTCGGTATCTCGTGCGGTAGTTGCCACTCCTATTCCTTGTGGTGGCAATTCTCGCCCCTATCACAAATAGACACGAGCCATGCTGATCGTACTCGGGCTATATGCCTGACCTGCCATGGACCAAATGGTAATACCTTGCCCGCACAAATCCACGCCAGCGCTGTTCCAAGCTGGGGGGCTGATTGCATGGCATGTCACGATGCCCACGCGCAAGCCCAGCTTGATTGGCGAGGCACCGTTCCGAACACCGATCTCTATTTGGCAACGGGGACAATTTCCTCTATCCAGAACGATACGGTTAATGGGTTGTCGACCTTGAACTACACGATTGCCTCGACTGCCAGCGGCTGGACTGACCCTGCAACCTGGAGCAGTAAAAACGGACCTGGCAGGGGACTGGTGCTGGTCGTGGACACCAGCCAAGCAATCAAAACATTTCAAATAACGGCAGCCAACTCCACATCGGTAACCATCAAAGGTTTGTGCGATACTTCCCTCGGCGGGAAGAGTTTCGGTCTGATCTACGGTCAGCAAATCAATTCGAGCATTGCCACACCCAATGGGCCTCGTGAGGTGAAATTCTTCAACCCTAAGGGGAATTTCGGTTTTGTTAACTTTGAAGCCCCGGCCTCAGGTGTCTGCCAGGTTTGTCACGCCAACACGCTGTCCTGGAACAGCAGCGGTGGCGGCAATAATCCCGTACATGCAAGCGGGCTAAATTGTGTTTCCTGCCATACCATGGCGCAGGGCTTCACTGCTCAAGCCGTCAACCCAGTAATCACCCTCATTGGCTTCACCACAGTAACAGTAGAAGCTGGCACGACCTATACCGACGCCGGGGCCACTGCGCAAGATCAGTTTGGTGCAGATTTGACGTCAGCAATTGTCATCACCCATCCCGCAGACACCGCAGCATTAGGAACCTACACCGTAGCCTATAATGTCCAGGATTTTTACGGAAACAGTGCCGTACAGGTCTCCAGGACAGTCAACGTTGTTGACACTACTCCCCCGATAATCTCTTTGATAGGTGATGCGAACGAAACGGTTGAGTGCGCTACAACCTACACCGATCCAGGTGCTGCCGTGACTGACAACGCATCCATCGGCCTGACAGCGACCACGACAGGTACAGTCAACACCATAAATGTTGGGACGGTGTCAACACTGTATTACAACGCTCAAGACGATTCCGGGAATAGTGCGAATGCAGTGACCAGAGAGGTTACGGTACAGGATACTACCCAACCAACGATACGGTTGACTGGGGGTAGCACGGTCTATGTGCCGGTTGATGGAATCTACACCGAAAGTGGGGCTGTTGCGTCTGACTCATGTGGGGTGTCGGACACGGTGCAAATAAACGGAACGGTTGATACCAGTACGGCAGGAACCTATACACTTACCTACGACGTATTCGATAATGCAGGAAATGCGGCCAATCAGGTGACCAGGACGGTGGAAGTCCGTGCGGAAGACGCCTGTGCTGGACATCCCAGCATTGCAGGTCCCTTGAGCAATGCTGTTTTGCTCAGTTCCAGCGCTTTCCCGGATATGCAAATTGTTCTCAGCACCAAAGATACTGCCTATGCGGGCACTATGGCCTGTATTCCTGTTTTTGTACAAATGACTAATGCTGGGGGAGCCCCAATCAATCTTAATGCCAACCAGGCTACATCCTTATCAAACATGACAATCGGTTTGTATCGGAGTTCACGAATTTTCAATGAGAATCTCGTCTCCCCATCCGGGCAAGCGATTCAACCAGGTCTGTTCCTCCTACCAGGCGAAAGCACGTACTTCAGCACCCAGTTCAGTCGCGAGCGGTTGGAACTCTACACGGCACCTCCTTTAGGGGGAGGAGTAGCTCAGACTAACTATAGTATCCAAGGACCATCTGGTGCCAACGGTATTGTCGGAGTTTCATTGAGAAATTTCACCGATACGGTGGATTTCGGTTTGATGCCAAGTATTCGTGCCTTTGAACTTGGGGCTGATACGGACTTTGTTGCTGGGGAGCTTCTTGTGAAATTCAAAAACGGCGTGACCATCTCGCAGGCCGAAGCAATAATCAGACAAACTGACAGCCATATAAAGTCGAACATATCCAACTACTCCGGGTACCTCCTGAGTGTCTCGATTCCCTTCGACAAAACAACTGCGCAAATGATGAGCACGTTTAGCGGATTCCTCTCAGTAGAATATTCCGAGAGGAATTGGATTGGACAACTACACTGACTAGTCCGTCGCTTTTCTCCTTGTTAGTTGGCTGTTCCTGCAATTCATGAATCTAATGGAGAAAGCTCACACCTTGTTATCCAAAAAAATGGCGGCGAAGCTACTAACTTCAACCGCCACACAAAGACGCCTGCCATTGCAGATACCTTCCATGATTCAACTAGATAGACTCTCTTATTTTCACATCCATTGATTTCTCCTCACCCCTCGAAAAAGAGACTGATCACTTCCCCTTTGAGCCGTACCCAGTACAGTCCTTCGGCCCACTTCCGCCATTTCCTGTCCCATCGCCTGGCCCATGACCTTTTCCAGCTAGAGCCTGTCCAGAAGCCATAATAACCCCTACCATGACAACCAAAGTCACTATCTTTTTGAATGTCGCCATATGCCTTCCTCCTTTTTGTTGAGAGCCAGAATCATTGCGTCTTTATCAAAGAGTATGATTCCTGTCCCCTGAGCGCAATGTGGCATATTGTCGCAGACAGCAAGGTGTTTTTCATCAGGCAACATGTTCCTGCTGTTGACTTCTTTTGTTATTTCTCTACACAAATAACTTGATAAGAGGGGTGTGTATAATTGTATGCTGTTATTTATAGCATTCGTTTTTTTGCAGGGTGAACAAAACGTCTGTTTGTCAACCACACCTATTCCTCGATATCTGGATACGCTTATGACTTTGAGAAAGTCTACTTCTGGCAAGCAAACGTTGGCCAAACAAACATTGATGGGGATGGCCTTGCGCATTGCTCTGATTGTCGTCGCTGCCACTGGAGGGAGCTATTTGCACATGCAAAATACTCTGCACGACTCCATTCTGAAGAGTTTGTCTAATTCTGTTGAACTTCGGGGCATGGCAGAGAGTGAACAATTTCTGTTGGCTGAACGACAAACAGTGATGGTCCGCGATGAATTCCTTCGCCGACTTGAGGCAATGGGCGATTATGACCCACAAAATGAATTCGATCAAATTTTCGCCCGTGGAACTGATGGACTTATCAGGGTCAGACCTGAGATCAATGACCACCGTCATCATGCAACCGCCTATCTCCGTCATGATGTTCAGTTGACACCAGAACTTCGTAGGCGCTTCTTCATCGGTTGGCAGCTTATGGATCAATGGGGGCCAATGTTGGTGAATCGATTTTTTAGCGGATTCATGAATATGCCGGAACAGTTGTCTATCAACTTCTGCCCCACAGCAGATTGGGGGAGATCTGCTACGCGTGAGACTGACATCAATATCTATGAGACGGTCTGGCGGGCAACGGTTGAAAAAAATCCCAAACGCAAGTCTTTCTGGACAACGGTATATTACGATCCGGGTGCAAAAGCATGGATGGTTTCTTGTGTAACACCTGGCGACTATCATGGCAGATGGGTGGTGACAGGGGGACAGGATGTAGAAATCTCTGATTTGGTTAAGCGAACGACCCCCAGTCATGGCGAAGATGATACCTGGAACTTTATCGTAGACTCTCAAGGCAACCTGATCGCCCACCCAAACCTGACGGAGCAAATAGCGAAAGCTGGCGGTAACCTTCAGGCTAACCAGCTTGGGGACCCTCGGCTTTTGGCGATGGTAAAGGCCGTGTTAGCCCAAAAAAATGAAGCCACTCTTGTTCTCGAACCACCAGGTTTGGATGTCATTTTAGGCATCACCAAAATTAAGGGTCCGGGCTGGCACTTTGTTACTGTTTATCCTCGACAATTGCTAACAGCGCAGGCGTGGTCAACAGCGCGCCTTTGCTTGTTCGTTGGCTTTGGAACTTTACTTCTGGAACTTGTCATCTTGGCAATCATTTTACGGCGTCAGATTTCCGAGCCGGTTGCGAAATTAGTTTCAATGACAGAACAGATTAGTCACGGTGATTTTAGCACTCGGATTGAGATGCAAAATAACAATGAATTGGGGGATCTTGCTTCATCATTCAATCGAATGGCGATAGCAATCGGAGAACGTGATGTAACATTGAACAAACAATTTAATGAACTCAAGAAAACTAAACAAATTAAACAGGATCAGCAGAGGCTTGAGAGTATCGGCACTCTAGCTGGTGGCATTGCCCACGATTTCAACAATATTCTTTCTGCTATTATCGGCTATGCCGATTTAGCATTGATGCGAGAACTGGACGATGGCCGATCTGTCCGTGAGGATCTGTGTCAAGTACGTAAAGCAGCGGATCGCGCTACAGACTTAGTTCGTCAAATCCTAACCTTCAGTCGTAAACAGCCGCAGGAAAAAATTCCGCTCCAGATTTCTCTAGTCATTAAAGAAGCCTTGAAACTGTTGAGGGCCTCTATCCCTACCACCATTGAGATTAGGCAGGAAATTATATCCTCAGCCACTGTGTTGGCCGATCCCACTCAGATACACCAGATAGTCATGAATCTTTGCACTAACGCATACCACGCTATGATGGAAGACGGTGGTGTGCTGGGGGTCACACTGGAAGAGACAACTATTGAACCAGGAACAGGGGCGTCTGATCTTGAATTGCCTCCGGGGCGTTATGTTGTTTTTTCGGTCAGTGATACCGGGTGCGGCATGGATAAAGAAACCATGTCCAAGATTTTCGACCCTTACTTCACCACAAAGGAAATTGGTAAGGGCACCGGTCTAGGGCTAGCAGTAGTTCACGGGATTGTAAAAACTCATAATGGTCGAGTCTCAGTGTACAGCGAACTTGGGAAAGGCACGACTTTCAATGTTTATCTGCCCATGATTGTTCGTGAAGCAGTAGCAGAGGCTGTTGTTGAGATGGTTCCACCCGTGGCCAAATCTCATGAGCGGATTATGGTGGTGGACGATGAGGGTATGGTCAGAGATGTCGTTAGTCGCTCCCTCATCCAGGCGGGGTATCAGGTTGAAACTTTTTCGAATGGGCTGGAGGCCTGGAATGCCTTGTCTCAGGCCCCTTACGCTTGGGATCTCTTGGTCACTGATCAGACTATGCCCGAAATAACAGGTGATCAGCTTGCAGTTAAGGTGTTGGAGATCAGAGCAGATTTGCCAATTATTATCTGCTCAGGGTACAATTCCATAATGCTTGATAAAGCGTATCTGCCAGGGTTGATTTTGTATTTGCAAAAACCTGTTAGCCGCAAGGCGTTGCTTACTCAAGTCGCCAAGTCCTTGGCGAAAAGAAACCGGGATTGACCACCAATTATTCTTTTGCAGGAAAGGTTCTCTTTCTCTTTAAGGACTTGGATTGTTTCAGTTTTTTTGTTTGAATCATTGTCGTTAGTGACGGCCCTGTCACATTTTGCAAGTGGCTCAAATTTAAAAAATTGAATCCCCAATTTTTCATTCCAAGAATTGTTGGTATCAATGTACAGTGAAGGGAGGAAGAGAGCAGAGTTGAAAGCCCCGTCGCTCGCGAAAGCTTGTGAGGCATTAGGGGCTGGTGAGATTTTACTGAACTGCATCGATAAAGACGGCACCAACTCAGGTTTGATCGGGACATATCAACCTGATCAGGAACAATGTCCGTATCCCGCTTATCTCCTCAACAAGTGGCGCCGGGCAGGTCGAGCACTTAAGCGGGGTAATTGCGCCGAAGCCAAGGCCGACGCGGTCCTGGCAGCCGGAACATTCCATCGTCATGAGGCACCGATTGAGGGAGTCAGAAAATAACACTTGGGGGGGGCTGGGTGGAGATGTGGCTGGCATATGCACGATACTGGTCTTCATATCCCGCTTACGACTTGAGGACGACTCCGAGCCATACAGTCTCAGCCCCCAACAAAGTTTCCCTCTTTCGTCCTTAAGTTGAAAGCCTTGGGGCTCAGCAATCTGTAATTTTAGTGAATTTTAAAGAGCAAGTAGACCACGTCCTTGTATCCGTAAGCCACTCCCTGTACCTTTTGATCTTGTTGTTTATTCCTTCAGAGAAAGCGTGAGTGACTTCATGACTCCTCCACAATAATGAAAGACTACGAAACGAAGCAGTCAATGCACAATGAGGTAGCGCCAAACGGACGCATGAGGGAGGATGGTTTTGATTTAGCCCCGACCAGCGCTAGAGACATTGACGTTGTTGACCATTCGTTGGATGCGACCAAAGCCTCCCCCCTGACTGCTGCCTTGGTCACCTTTCTTATCTCCGTGCTCAGTTTGATAGCCGCTTCCCCGTTACTCGTTTCAGGGTGGTATCGATCCCATGAGGGAACCACCATTATTGAACGGGTTATAGCGGTGGCCTACGAGATCAACGGAGGGAACTGGTACCCACGCTGGTTGTCGCTCGGCTCTTATGGCAAAGGAGAACCTTTCCTTAACTACTATGCGCCAGGATTTTATCTGGCCGCTGGCTATCTCAAGGCACTCGGCTTGCCAATACTGATTGCTGTCAAAACGACCTGCATCTCTCTCTTCTTCGCCGGTGGCATGGGTATGTACCTCTGGTTGAAGGGGCGATACGGTATTTTCGGGGCGATTATCGCCGCCGTCTTGTATTTGTTCGCCCCCTACCATTTCGTCAATATATACGTCCGGGGGGCAATGGCCGAATTTGCCGCCCTTGCCTTTTTCCCTTTTCTCTTTTACGGCATTGATCTCACGTTCTGCGCCAGTAGATTCCGTACCGGAGTGACAGTGACCGGCTTGGCAACGGCTTTCATCATCCTTACCCATAATCTTTCGGCGCTGATGATCGCCCCTTTCGCCCTAGCCTATTTCGTAAGAATGGCATTTATTGCCAAGCCAAGCGTTCGACAACTTATTGGTGCTATCAGCGCCCCCATTGCCGGTGTGGGGATTACAGCCTTTTACTGGCTCCCTGTGCTCCTTGAGCGAGACTACCTTGGAAACTTCAGCAGCAAGATGACCTCAGGCTACTATGACATAGAAAACAATTTCGTCACCCCGGTCGATTGGGTCGTAACCAAGTGGGGGTTCAAAGGTTCAGTGGAAATTGACCACTTGAGTTACCAGGTCGGAACGGTGCTGTTCATCTTTTTTGCCGCCGCTTTACTGAAAAGTTCCATGGGCAAAGGCAATGGAGAACGTGGATTCACCTTATTTGTCGCCACCCTTGGGATCTTGGCGCTTCTTCTGACCACCCACTTCTCATCCCCATTCTATAATTTTATCAGCCCCTTCCGCTTCGTGCAATTCCCTTGGCGATTTCTTGGCGTTGCCGGCTTATTCTTATCTGCAACCACAGGAATTCTTAGACCAACACCGGGGGCAGTAGGATACCGGACCAAGTTAGGCCTAGGAATTGGGATAACGATTTCACTCTGCATCCTCTCGTCGGCAGGGCAACGGGTTGTCAGCACAAATCTCACTAATGACTACGACCGGTTCTACCGTGATGCAGCCAATAAAAATGTGCCACTAGGGGCTCTCACTGTGCTCAACGACTATTTGCCACGGTGGGTCGATAATGAAGAAATCGTCGAAGAACTCCTTACCGATGTGCCGTTTGCGCCAACGACGAGGATTGACAAACTGTGGACCGGGGCCTCGCGCATGACATTCTCGGCGGAGAGCCCACAGAACAACAATGTCGTGATTGTTCCCTGGTTTTATTTTCCAGGATTTACTTTACAGGTGGACCAAAAGAAGTGGGAGGTGAAGCCAGGGATAAATGGTTTTATGACCTTTGAGTTGCCAACCGGAACACACCAGGTTGAACTCACTTTTGGGACGACCCCAGCCAGGGTGGCGGGCTGGTGCATAAGCGCGATCATATTTTTTGGGATGCTTGCCTGGCGCATTGCACCGATAAATCACTATAAAACAACAAGAGGATAACAGTCCTTGTTAAGTAAACCCACGCAACACAATGGAGGCAAGAGATGGCTATGTTTTTTCTGTTTTGCCTCGTCCGTTCTCCTCTATGCCCTCACGCTGACCAATGATTTTGTCTGGGATGACCACTTCGTTATCCCGGGCAATATTTTTTACGAGGATTTCGGCAAGCTGTTAAAAGCTTTTACAACATCAGTGTGGGGATTTTCGGACAAATACAACCCCGGTAATGCCAACTATCGTCCAATGATGCATGTGGTAAATTTTATTTCCCACGGACTATTCGGGCTCACGCCCTGGGGATGGCATTTAACAAATATTCTCTTCCATTCAGCCAATACAGTTCTCGTCTTTTTGATTGCCTGCCACTTTGAGGAACGTACACCCTCCGCTACCCATACAGGCTTATCATTCTCGGCCCCAGTGTTCACGGCTTTGTTCTTTGCTGCGCATCCAATTAACAGCGAGGCTGTCTGTTGGATATCCTGCATTCCAGAACTAGGATACAGCTTATTTCTCCTCCTCTCCTTCTATCTCTATATTCAAAACGATGGTAACCAGCAAAAACTTACCCTGACGTCAGTGTGTTGTTATCTGATCGCAACACTTTTCAAGGAAACAGCTCTTATTCTTCCTGGGCTATTACTATATTACGATTTCACAAAGAATAGAATTAAAACCATAAAACTTATGACATACCTATCGTATATTGGTGCAACAATTTTATACTTTCTCATTAGAAAACATGCAATCCATAGCAGTACATATATAGTATCAGGAAATACTTACCAAAAGATTCTCACTATCATTAAGACTTTTGCTGTCTACCTAAACAAGTTGGTTATCCCAATTAAACTTACGCCATTCTGGATTATTGATTTTGTCAATTCCATAAAAGATATTAGTTTCATTATCAGCCTGATTACAGTGGCATGCTTTTTAATATTATTCGTCAAATCGAACCATATCAACTTAAATGTCAAAATCTACTTATCAATGATATTTTTACCGATTATTCCAACTTTTTTTCTCATTTATAACTTTCGAAGTGGTTCTTTCATGAACCCTTTAGCTGAAAGGTACCTATATTTACCATCTGTTGGATTTTCGCTATTATCAGTCAGTTGCATCAAGTCATCAATAGATTTGCTCCCGAACTCGGCAAATCGGAAAAAAATATTTTTTGCTATTTGCACTGCAATTTTGTGTTGTTATTCCTTCATCACAATGAATCGAATAAAAGTATGGGACAACGATATAACCTTGTGGCAAACTACTGCTACTGATTTTCCTGAAAACTATGCGGCAAACTTACAACTAGGAGAAGAGTACTACAACAGACAACAATACGATATTGCAGAACGCTTTTTCATTAAAGGCAAAAAATTAAATTATGACGTATACCGAAACAACTTCAATCAGCTTGGACTCATTTACTACAGGCAACAAAGACTTAATGAAGCTGAGGGTGAATTTTCAGAAGAAATTGAAAGATATCCGCGAGACTTCTCAGCTCTTTACAACATGGCCCATGTGAAAATTAATCAAGGTTCTCTTCAAGAAGCATTGCCGTTCCTTGACAGAGCACTTGAGAGTGCCCAAAACGACAGAAAACCACAAGTATTGAACGCGATCACCGACGTCTTTTTCAAGCTTGGGAAATATTGTGAAGCGGAACAATCGCTCATGCACTCCTTGCAATTAGATCCTAGCAATACGGAAACCTTGAAAAATTTACGCTACATCAAAAAATTCACCCAAGATACAGACGGGAAGTGTCAAAAGTCAGGTGGAAGTAGGAAATAGTCTCGAATCTTTAGCCGTGCAGCATCCGTCAGTTTTCAACTGGGTAAGAAACGGGGGACTTAGATCTTCACTCCGCCACCTATCCCTCATTGGGTCATGCGGCCACCTGTCAGCAGGCTGAGATAAGCTTCAAGAAAGAAGCCTCCTCCAGTGGACGATGGTAGTAATATCCTTGGATAAACTGGCAGCCTAATGGCGCTAGGAAGGCCACCTGCTCAGCCGTCTCTACTCCCTCCACGACTACTTTTAGCCCAAGTTTTTCGGACAAGGCGAAGATCGCCTCGACAATGGCTCGATCACTGGAACTGGTGGTTACATCATTCACAAATGATCGATCAACCTTCAACCGGTTAAGAGGAAAGCGCGACAGATAACTCAACGAAGAGTAGCCGGTTCCGAAGTCGTCAATAGCAATGGAGATTCCTCGCTGTCGGATCTTGGCGAGAACATTCACCACTTGCTCAGGATCTTCCATCAAGGAACTTTCAGTTAATTCCACTTCTAAGTAGCGGGTATCGACACCGACCAAATCGACAACCGAAAACAGGAAATCCAAGAACGTGTGCTGACCAAACTGCCGGGCCGAGACATTAACCGAAATCTTGACAGGGGGCAGTCCCGAATCGGCCCAGAATTTAAGCTTGCGACACGCCTCCTTGACTACCCAGTCGCCAATGGCGAGGATCAAGCCACTCTCTTCCGCCACAGGGATGAATTCACTAGGCATGATCATCTTCCCTGAACTATCCCGCCAACGAATCAGACACTCAGCGCCTGACACCTGATTGCTGATGATATCCATCACCGGCTGAAACACGAGAAAGAACTCGTCATGATCCAAGGCGTAGCGGATCTTGGCGTCCATCTCCATCCGAGCATAGGCCCTGCTGTTCATCTCCGGGGTATAAAAGCAATATTTGTTGCGTCCTGACTCTTTAGCGGCATACATCGCCAAATCAGCATTCTTGAGGAGCGTCTCGCAGTCGTTGCCATCCGAGGGGAAACTGGCAATGCCGATGCTGCCCCCTGAAAAGACTTGCCGGTCGGCAAGGGTGAAAGGCAAAGAGAGTTTTTTGAGCAATTTTTCCGCCAGCTGGGAAATGCCGACCTCCGACTCCTTACCACAGAAGACAAGGAAGACAAATTCGTCCCCACCAAGCCGGGCAATGGTGTCGCATTTCCTCCGGTCTTGAGAAAGCCGTTTCCCTACCTCGATGAGCAGTTGATCGCCGTGGGCATGCCCTAACGTATCGTTCACGTGCTTGAATCGATCCAAATCCAAAAAGAGCAGTGCGACACTAGTCCCTTCTCGACTGGCCCGGGCCAAATGCTGCGCCAGGCGCTCCAGCAAAAGAAATCGATTCGGCAACTCAGTCAGGTGATCGTAATAGGCCAAGCGGTGGATCTGCTCCTCAGTACGTTTGCGCTCGGTAATATCTTCAATAAGTACAGCAAAGGTCGAAGGTGACGGGACGAAAAGGTTGACAGCGAAATGTCTGTCGGCAGCCTTGTCCTCCTGCTCAAAGTTCAAGGTTGCGTTAGTACTCATCAAGGAAAGAATGTCCGCGCGGTAGTCGAGCAAAATGCCATTCAGGAGTGAGCTCCCCTTGCTGCCAATCAGTTCGTCAAGTGATTTTTCGATGATCAGCTCAAAGGCGGGGTTGGCATCAAGGAGCAGAAAGTCCTCAATTCCTCCACCCGCATCGTAAACAGGTTCGAAGAGGGCGAGCCCCTCCCGCATCGAGGCATATAGAGAGCGGTAGCGGATTTCGCTTTGCGACAATGCGCCGTAGGCATTACGTACTGCCCGCAAAGGGATGAGGCGCAGGACAACAAAGATCATTCCTCCTAAGATCGAGGACAGGAAGGCAACAATTATGGTTCGCTGGACAACTTTACGGAGAGAACGGTCAAGTTGAACACTCGCCACCACGCTGCCGGCATCATAGATCTTATGTGTCTTAGTGACGACGGGCCATGGAACCTCTTCTACGGCTTCGGCGACCAGCCCACCCTTATTATCGGTGACTCTCCTGGTCTCATCGACGTCAGGCTGATCGCGGCGATGGAGGATCTCAGATACCCGGATCTCCTCGAAGTTCCAGGTTTTCGGATTGGTAGCCACGATCCCTGAAATCGAACTGGCTACCAATTCGTTTTCTGCGTCCATGTTGCCCAGGATGTAATAGCGGGAGACATAAAAATAGCCCGTCGGAACCAGCACGCTAATGGAGAGCGCAATGACCCCGGCAATCAGGGAAGTAACTCGGGAAATTTTAGCGAACTGGGTTTTCACCAAGGTGATTTTTCCCCAGCCGTGATAGCAACCCCAACAGCCGCGGAGACCTTCCTTCCCTCAAGGGAGTAAATGAAGGCGAGAAACTTTTTGGCATCATCAGACAACGTCGTTTTATTGGTGACGATATCTAGAGCCTTGGCAAAGGGAAAGCTGCCTTTGGCCAAAGTCTCCGGAGTTGGTTCAACCCCGTTCAAGCTTAACACATTTAAGGGGAGATGTTCGACGATGACCCCAGTCAGGCCGGAAGCACCCAAAGCCCCAGGAGTCTTGGCGATGGCGTCAATTGCCTCCGGATCAGTCACGGCGACAATCATCCCCGGCCGAGCCTGAGCACTGGTCATGGCAGAATCCATTTCAGGTGAGAGGTGGCGCAGGAGCTTGGTGTCGGCGTCTTCCACCGGACGCAGAATAAGGCGGATGAGCTTGCCGTCCGGCCAGTTCGTGGTCTTGCCAGAGAAGATATCAACCAACTCCTGAGTGGTGACCGCTTTTTTTGAGACACTTTGATTACAGACCAGGGCCAACGGAGTCTGACCGTATTTTTCCATGGTCAGTCCAGCCTTGACCTCGTCTTCCTTCAGCGCTCGGCTCGAGACAGCAATGTCGATAACCCCAGCCTTCAGGGCCTTGATTGAGCCCGACGAACCTAACGGCTTCTCCATCTCAAATTGAGCCTCCGGATGAGCCTTGCTGTACGCCTCGATCAACGGCTTCATCATGTGCAGGCCACTACCAGAGCCGTTGATGCGAACAGGATCGGCGGCATGGGCAGGGGCAACCAGCATCAAGCCTGCGGCAATCATGGTCAAGCCACGGAAAAATTGTTTCTTGATAGGATGTGACATGGCGCTTCTCCTTAAGTCGATAGTGAAAGGGGATCAAAAACGTCAGCCCTGCTTTATGGCTAATGCCGGCCAGTATCGACAGGTTACTGTCCCTTGTTGTAGCGATTCGTGGCACTGCCGTCAACGCTAACCTGCCCGTCGATACAAAAAATCCCCGGTCAGAGGAGTTTCTTTATCGGACATGCGTCTCCTCTCTTGCCACCTCTTTAGCCTGACGTCACCCGTGGAGAGCAGAGATCAATCACTGAGCGAGTCGCGCCATCCAGCGGTCAAATTCCGCTTCGATCTTTTCCGCAAACCCCTTGCCATCCATCAGCGGTGATTTTTTCAAACACTCGCGCAGTGCCATACGCTCCGGCACTCCTCGCTTACCGGCCTGTGCAAGATAAAGGGCGCGCTCGATATATGCATCGACATTTTCTACCAGCCAGGTCGAGGCCGAAGCCCCGTGTAAATTGTGCAATATCGACGCACCAACCCTCCCGGCATGGCGATCGCCACGAAGGCTCAGAACAGGAACGCCCATCCAAAGGGATTCGAAGGTCGTTGTTGTGCCGTTGTAGGGAAAGGTATCCAAGGCGAGGTCAACTTCATTGTAACATTCAATATGCGCCTGCAGCGAATGCCGCGGGGGCAGAAGCTGGATACGGTCTGCCGCCACCCCAATGGCGTTAAAGCGGGCAAGTACCCAGGAGCGTACAGAGGAATCTTCCAGAGCAAAGTGTTTCAGCTGCAAGATTGATCCACTGCAACTCTTTAGAATGGCGGCAAAGGTTCGGATGACCTCGGGGGTAATTTTCGACAAATTATTGAAGCAGCCGAAAACAAAACGCGATTCCTGCCCGACAAAGATTTGGGCGCCCAATTCCTCGGCGCCCGGTGCATAGCACAGAAATCCACCCGGCAACCTGGCCAAGGCTTCAACGGCGTAGACATCGTCTGACGGCGGGTCGCTGATCTCATCTGTAATCCTATAATCAATGCTCAATAGACCTGTTGTCGCCGGGTATCCCAGCCATGTGGCCTGGATTGGGGCCACTCGTTCGGTTAAGGCTCGCAGTCGGTTTGGCAAGGTGTGACCAGAGAGTTCGAGGACGATGTCGATTTCGTCATCTCGAATCGTTTCACGCAGAGAGGTCGAATCAAGCTCGGCAACTTGCTGCCAGGAACTGACCGCATCACGGAGTTGAGCAGAAACGTGGTCTTCGCTGTCGGTGTATGAAAAGAGGTGATAGGTATACTGAGAACGGCCCGTCATGGGCAGCCAGGCCAAGAGAAAGCGGGCAATGGCATGGTCGCGCAGGTCTCCGGACAAAATACCAATACGCCTGGGTTGTCCGGCACGAAGCGGCAGGCCCCATGGCGCGGGCCTCTCCTTTACAAAACGTAGGCCCCATGCCTTATGACTCTCAAAAAGTGCCACTCTACTCGTATGCTCCGAGTAGCACCTTGCGGCCAGCCATGAATCCCACAACACCTCTGCCTCTGGCTGGATTTTCAGCGCCTCGTCCAAGGCTCTGATCGCTTCGTCCATCAGCCCGAGCTTGCCTAATACGTTGCCCAGATTTCCCCAAGCAAGCTCCTGAATATCTAATGGTACATCGAATTTGAGGGTTTCCTCATAAATTTGCCGGGCCTGCAGATACCGTCCGCAAGCTAAATAGGCGCGCCCAAGGCGGATACGTGCGGGAAAATCAGACTTCACAGTTGAGACAATCTGCTCCAGGGCCTGGCAGGCAAGCGGATCGTTTTTTTGGTTTTCGGCGCAGGTCGCGAGGCGGTACCACCCGTCGGTCCACTGCTGGTTAAGTTGCAACGCCAACAGGAGATCTGTGCAGGCTCGCTCCCATTGACCCGAACGCTGCCACGCTTCAGCACGCAGGGCAATCGCATTCCAGTGCTGCGGGTTGATCTGCAAGGCCCGGTTGATCGCCTCCAGGGCATCGCCGATGTTTTCCTCTGCCAACAGAGCCATGCCAAGATTGCTCGAAGCGTCGGCGAAGTTCGGCATCAACTTGACGGCGTCCTGAAACTTCACCACCGCCTCGGCAGTTCGTCCGGCTTGCAAAAGCAGGCAACCGAGCAGATTGTGCCCATCTCCATAGGCAGGATAGAGGTCAATCAATTGCTGATACTGCGTTTCGGCAAGAGCGGTATTGCCTTGCCGATGGTTGGCAAGGGCCTTCTCTAAAATGGCTTTGGCTGTGGGTTTGCTAAGCTTGTTTTTTTTCATCGTTCTTCGTACGCCCGTATCCTTTCATCCTAATCGTCATCAAAAATGCAGCTGGCGAAGAGTGCAGGTTCCACCGTCCCCTCAAATTGCCAAGCGGTACAGCCCCTGCCGTCTGATCTCTGCCGCCACGCATAACGGTACCAAAGCAGAAATATCGTCACCAGCGCGCGCCAGAGTGCGGACCCTGGTCGATGAGATATCAACCCGAGACATGTCGACCAGCAGGATGTCACCCTGTCCCATCGCCTGATAAAGCCCTTCCTTCGTCAGCCTATAGTCGGGAAAATGCTTTTTGATGCAGGAGGCTGGTTGACACATGTTGCCCGCACCGTCACGATTGACCACCACCAAGTTGGTCAATCGTGGAATCTCTCGAAAACGTTTCCATGAGTGAATATCGGCAAAGGCGTCAGCTCCGATGATAAAATAGGATTGACGGGCATCGAGGCTGACGGCCAATCGCTCCAAGGTATCTATCGAAAAAGAGGGGCCGTTCGTGTCCTGTTCTACCAGACTGAGAACGAGGGAGGGGTCATCTGCCAGAGCCAAGCGAATCATGGCGGCCCTAACATCAAACGAGGTGATGGGATAATGCAACTTATGGGGAGGGCGAGAGGCGGGGATCAGCCAGACCTGGTCGAGCGTCAAGGCCTCTCGTACCGCCCGTGCGACAGCCAGATGACCATTATGAAGAGGATCGAAGGTGCCGCCAAGGAGACCAATACCGCCCTGAACCTTCATCGGTTGGCCCTGGACAGACAGATCCACTTCCGGCAGCCCCTTTACTTACAGCCGAATCTGACCGTCACCATAGACGATAAATTTCTTGGTGGTCAGTTCCTTCAGCCCCATGGGCCCATAGGCGTGCAGCTTGGTGGTACTGATGCCGATCTCGGACCCCAGGCCAAATTGGCCACCATCGCTGAACCGGGTCGAGGCGTTGACCATGACCGACGACGACTCAACCTCGCGGATAAAGCGCTGCGCGTTGGCGTAGTTACTGGTGATAATCGACTCGGTATGCAGGGAGCTGTATTGGGCAATATGGTCAAGCGCGTCATCAAGATTACTTACCACCCGCACCGCCAGGATGAGATCCAGGTACTCGGCTGGCCAATCCTCAGCAACCGCGGCCTTGGCATACGGCAAAATAGCGCAGGTTTCAGGGCAGCCGCGCAGTTCGACCCCGGCCTCGGCCAAACGCTTGCCAATAATCGGCAGAGCCATCGCTGCAACCTCACGATGAACGAGCAAGGTTTCCAAAGAGTTGCAGACCCCAGGACGTTGCACCTTGGAGTTAAAAACGATATCGCTTGCCATCTGCAGGTCGGCAGAGCTATCGACAAAGATATGGCAAACCCCCTTGTAGTGTTTCAGCACCGGGATTCTCGAATGCTCGGAGACAAAACGGATCAAACCCTCTCCTCCCCGAGGGATAATCAAGTCAATCTGTTCTTCCAGGGCAAGCATGGTGGTGATCGCCTCACGATCGGTTGTTGGAATGACCTGCACCGCCGCCGCGGGGATATTTTCGGCAACCAGAACTTCTTGCAGAACCTTAGCCAGGGCCAGGTTTGAGAAAATTGCCTCAGAACCGCCCCGCAGAATGATGGCATTGCCTGCCTTCAGGCAGAGGGAAGCGGCATCCACCGTAACATTGGGGCGGGACTCATAGATCATGCCAATGACGCCAAGTGGAATGCGCATGCGGCCAACCTGCATGCCATTGGGACGACGGCTCATCTCGGTAACCTCGCCTACCGGATCAGGGAGTGCTGCAACCTCGCGCAGGCCGGTAACCATGGAGTCGATCACCTTGTCGCTCAAGTGTAACCGATCAAGCATAGCGGCAGACAGCCCCTTCTCTCGTCCGGCAAGCAGATCCTTATCATTTTCGCGTTGAATGTTTGCACGTTGGGCAAGAAGGGCCTCCGCCATCTGCAACAAGGCCCTATTTTTGACCTCGGTTGACAACGCTGCCATCCCGCGTGCCGCTTTTCGTGCCGCAAGCGCCATGTTGGTAATTGTTTCATGTACGGTCATTTCCCCTCCTTTACGAGGCCGTGCCTTGCCCCTGATCTCTATTTGCTAACGGCTGGAACTACTGGAGATTGCTCCCCCTTCGCCTCACAACACCACCAAATTGTCGCGATGGATGATCTCTTCGCTATCCATAAAGCCCAAGGTCTCCTTGATCAATGCACTACGCAAACCTTGAATCTTCTTGATGTCATCGGAGGAGTAGTTGACCAGGCCTGCGGCCAAGGCCTCCTCGTTCCGATCAAGACAATGCACGGGATCCCCAATCCGAAACGTCCCTCTGGTTTCGAGGATTCCGGAAGGCAACAGACTCTTGCCGCCGCCAACCACCGCACGTGCCGCCCCATCGTCGAGCACCAGAAAACCTTTGGGGCGCAAGGTATAGGCAATCCAATGCTTGCGACTCTGCATCTTCTCCTCTTGGGGCAAGAAGAACGTTCCTACCGGTTCTCCGGCAAAAAGTCGTTTCAAGGTGCCTGGTTGCCGGCCATGACAGATACAGGAACTCCCACCGCGCGCCGAGACCATGCGTGCCGCCATGATTTTACTGCGCATGCCGCCTGTACCCAAGGCCCCTGCAACATGCCCCGCCATGGCAAGAACCTCATCATTAACTTGAGCGACGGTGTTGAGCAGTCGGGCGGAAGGATCAGACGCTGGGTTGCCGCTGTAGAGGCCATCGACATCAGTCAGACAGACAAAGAGATCGGCCTCGATCATGTTGGTGGTCATGGCACCCAAGGTGTCATTATCGCCGAAGCGTAACTCCTTGACTGAGACGGTATCGTTTTCGTTGATAATCGGCAGAATCTGCCAGTCGAACATGGTGAATAGGGTGTTGCGGATATTGAGATAGCGATCGCGGTTGGCCAGGTCGTCGTGGGTCAGGAGGAGTTGGCCAACCAGTTGCTCCTGGCGGCCGAAGATATCCTCATACTGGCGCATCAAACAGCCTTGACCCAGGGCCGCTGCAGCCTGTTTTTCGCGCATGACAAGGGCCCTGGTGCCAAGCCCCAAACTCTTGCGTCCTGCTGCCACCGCACCCGAAGAGACTAACACGACCTCACGCCCCTCGCGCATTAAGTCACAAAGGTCGTGAGCCAAACTCGCCATCACTTCTAAATTAAGGCCGTCGGCCTTGGTGAGCACGGCGCTGCCAACTTTAACCACCACGCGCTTCGCTTTGGCCAAAAGCTCCTGACGCAGGGCCATTCCTCTCTCTTTACTTACCTGAAAGGTCATCTTCTCACCATCACGGCATCATGCAGTTCATAGGAAGGCAGAAAACTATTAACTCTCCTCGGTCTCATCCACTGCCGACAGTTCCTCCGGCATTGCGGCGAGGCCCAAATCAATCGGTGTCGCATCAAGAATCTCAACTAATCGTGTCTTAAGCTGATCAACTCCTGTCCCGGTAAGTGCCGAAATGGCGACCACCTCAAGCCCGTTCTTGGTAAAAAGATCGCTAATCGCTGCCAGCGTCGCAGGACTTTCCAGATAATCAATCTTATTAAGCACCACAACACAGCGTCGAGCTTTGAGTTCGTCTTTGTACTGACGAAGCTCCTCCTCGATCGTCTGGTAGTTCAGCCATGGCTCGTCATCAGGGCAAGAGGCATCAACAACATGCAGCAAGACACGTGTTCTCTCGATATGGCGTAAAAATTTGTGCCCCAAACCAACTCCAAGATGTGCGCCATGAATTAAGCCTGGGATATCGGCGATGACATACGGCTCGGAATGCTCCATCTGCAGGATGCCAAGCTGAGGCTCCAAGGTGGTGAAAGGGTAGTCGGCAATCTTAGGGCGAGCAGCGGAGAGTTTGGAGAGAAGAGTCGATTTGCCCGCATTCGGTAGCCCGATAAGACCGACATCGGCAAGCAACTTCAGTTCAAGCCGCAACCAACGCTCCTCGCCGGGGTATCCTGGGGTGGCTCGCCGCGGGGCGCGGTTATGGGCCGAGGCAAAATGGACATTGCCGCGACCACCATCTCCACCGCGTGCCGCACAGAAACGATCGCCATCCTCCACTAAATCGGCCAGGACCTCACCAGTGTCGGCATCCTTCACGATCGACCCTTTGGGCACAAAGACAATCAAGTCTTGGGCACCTTTGCCGTGCATTTTTTTGGCATGGCCATTTTCGCCATTACCGGCAATGAAATGTGACTTATAGGAGAAATCAATCAATGAATGCAGCCGGCTGGACGCCTGCAGGTAGACGGAACCAGCCCGCCCGCCATCACCACCATCAGGGCCACCTTTGGGGACAAATTTTTCCCGCCGGAAACTGACGCAGCCTCGGCCACCGTCCCCACCCTTGACAAAGAATTTTGCCTCGTCGATAAACGCCATAATCCTCTGTATTGAGTAGGTGTGCTACAATAGAAGAAGGGCCGGGACTCCTTGACAATGCAAGCAATACCGGCCCTTAACAAGAAAAAATATTTTAGGCGTTGGCTACAACAGGATAGATAGAGACCCGTTTACGACCACGACCAAACTCTTCAAAGGTTACCACGCCATCGACCAAGGCAAACAGAGTGAAATCTTTGCCGCAACCAACATTGGTGCCTGGATGAATTTTTGTACCAACCTGCCGGACCAGGATATTACCCGCTCTGACAACCTGACCGCCAAAGCGCTTAACGCCCCGGCGCTGACTATTACTATCACGACCATTCCTTGAGCTGCCGCCCGCTTTCTTATGTGCCATTGTCTTCCCCCATCATACTAGCGCCTGCCACAACCAGACAATACGCTGATTTTAGTTATCTCTTCGACAAAAAATGCCGTCAATCTCAGACTGTAATCCCCTGAATCTCGAGGCTGGTAAACGGCTGACGATGACCATTCTTCACCCGGTGCCCGGCCCGACGTTTCTTGTGGAAAACGATGATCTTTTTCGCTTTGTCCTGCTCGACGATCCGACAGCTGACCTTGGCTCCTTCAAGACGCGGCTGGCCAACTTTAATGTCGTCGCCGTCAGCCACCATCAGAACATCATCGATCTCGATGCTATCGCCTATATTGCCAACCAGTTTTTCCACCCGAAGACGCTCTCCCGGCGCTACCTGATACTGTTTTCCACCGGTACGGATAATTGCGTACATACTCTTCCTCCTGAAAAATTCACCCCCGCCTGGACAGAACCAGACAGGAAAAATCAATACTTCCCTCAAATCACGAAACGGTGATATTTACCATATCTATATCTTTTGTCAAGTGCCTGCATGCGCAAAGTCTCTTAACACGCATCAATTCCCCCAGATGATCTCGTACTTCTCCATGGCCATATTTTTATCCGGGAAGATATTGATTTGCTTTTGAATATCCCCCTCGATCCGGTGCAGGGTGTCAGCCTCCTCTTTCAGCATCAAGGCGGCAACCGAGGTACTGACCATGACCCTTACCTGACTGCCGCTGATCTTGGATGCATTCAACGAGATATTCCGGAAAATTTCATAACAAAGTGTACGCCGTGATTTGACGATACCATCACCCCGGCAGCACGGGCATGGTTCACACATCGCCCTGGTCAAATCTTCGCGTGTCCGCTTGCGGGTCATCTGTACCAGACCAAATTCCGAGACTTTGAGGACATTGACTCGGCATTTATCACGCTTCACTGCCTCCTGCAAGACACGACACACCTCTTCGCGGTGAAACTCTTTTTCCATATCGATGAAATCAACAATGATGATGCCGCCGATATTCTTCAAGCGCATCTGATAGGCAATCTCTTTTGCCGCCTCGACATTCGCCTTGAAGATTGTGTCTTCAAGATCAGACTTACCCACATAGCGTCCGGTGTTAACATCGATCACAGTCAAGGCCTCAGTGGCCTCGATAATGATGTATCCACCGCACCGCAGCCAGACCTTTTTATTCAAGGCCCGGTTAATGTCCATCTCAATACCGTACGCCTCGAAAACCGGCGTACTCTCCGAGAAAAAATGCACCTTATGGCTTAAGCGGGGGGCAAAATTATCAACGAAATTCAAGACCCTGGCATAGGTGGCCTTTTCATCGACGACAACCCGGTCAACCGAGGGGGAGAACACATCTCGTACCACCCGCAGGATAATGTCAAGATCCTCATAAACCAGACTCGGCACCTTATGCTTTGCCGCCTTGGTCTGAATCTCACTCCAGAGGTTGAGCAGAAACTCCATATCCGCTTCCATGTCTTCGCGAGTGGCACTTTCTGCTACCGTCCTGACGATGAAGCCGGTGTCTGCGGGCCGCAACGATTCAATCATCTCTTTGAGCTGCAGGCGGAGCGATTCATCCTCGATCTTACGAGAGACCCCGATATGGTCAGTCATTGGCATAAAGACCAGATTGCGGCACGGCAAGGTGATATTGCACGTCAGCCTGGCACCCTTGGTGCCGAGCGGCTCCTTAGTGATCTGCACCAAGACCTCTTGCCCCTCGACCAAGAGATCATCGATATTGGAGCCAGGCTCCCGATGCACCAAAAAGTCGGCGGGCAGCTGATCGTCGTCACCATTCAACGGGCCGGGCAGATTATCAATTTTCTGAGCACCGATATTGACATCATCGACATACAGGAAACCGGTGCGGTCAAGCCCTATGTCGACAAAGGCCGCCTGCATGCCAGGCAGAACACGCACCACTCGACCGTAATACATATTGCCAACCAGCCCTTTGACAGAAGGCCGTTCGAGATAGAACTCCACCAATTCACCATGCTCGACCAAGGCTATCCTGACCTCATACGAGGTGGCGTTAATAATTAAATCTGTTGCCATGCAAAATCCTAAAAAATTAGCGAAAGGCTCTTTGGCTGAGCATAACACCAGGAGTAAATCCCCTTCGGTAGCGAACAGCCTGAACTCCTAATTGGTTGTGATTGCTATCCATGAAACTTTCAACAGCCGAGCGGCGAGCACTTCATCACGATCTAAATCAAAGAGTGTGGCCGTAAGCTCCATCGGTTTCACACCAAGTTGAGCGGCTTCGACGATCATGGTGAACTCAAGGGTCTGCGGCTCGACCAGGGTCATGGTCGTGACCAACTTACGAACATCGAGTGTTCGCTTCTGTTTTTTCCGTTCGACAATGATAGACCACTCTTCGCTGGCCAAAAACTCCTCAACGACCTGCGGATTAAGTGGACGAGGCGCAAAAACACGGTAGGTCGTCGCCATCCGAGCCGGTTGCACCCTCAGGCCAAGAGCCACTGCCGTCACCTCTAAGCCTTGTGGCATCTGAGAGGTCAAACGTGCATGCCAGCTCGCAAGGTCCTGTAGTGGGGTGGCTGTTTCAACGATCACAAATTCAGCCAAGCTCTCGGTCCCCACCGACAAGGCCGGGCTAAATGAAACCTTCGGAGAGGGATTGAACCCCTGTGAAAACAAAACGGGAAACCCTGCCCGCTTCAGCACCCGAAAGATAACTTGCAAAAGCTCCAAATGACCAAGAAAACGCGCCTGATCACGACGCTGATAGTGAATCCAGTAGTGATAGAGTGTGCGGGGAGGAGAGCTCTCCGCCGTACTTAACGGCTCGATCTGAGCCAGCGAGATCTGCTCCGCCGAATGCACCACGGGGCGAATGGTCTTAAAATCACACAGTCCACACTTCTGACAGCCATGATTCCGGCAATCCGGGGTATAGGTCTCCGCTTCGGCCTTAGCCAGCTCCTGCCGTAAGAACGTGACGTCTATCCCCGCACCAAGATGTTGCCAGGGAAGCACCTCGTCCAGATCTCGCGCCCTGAGGTACCAGTCCAGATCGAGACCACAGCTATCAGCCGCTTGCCGCCACAGGGGCAGCTGAAAATGCTCTGACCAGGCATCAAATCTGGCACCATAGCGCCAAGCCTTTTCGATCAGGGCAGATAAACGCCGATCTCCCCTGGAAAACACCCCTTCCAGGAAGCTAAGGCTTGGATCATTCCATTTAAGCTTGGCATTACGAGGCAGATTTTTCTTCAAGTAGTCAATCCGCTGAAAAGCCTCGCTGATGCTCTGCTGCCTGGCCCACTGAAACGGGGTATGCGGCTTTGGCACAAAGAGTCCGGCGCTGACATTGATGACTCGCCCTCCACCACCAGCAATCCGCATGGCCTTTGCAACCAGGGTGGGAATGGCCGCCACATCTTCTTCTGTCTCAAACGGCAGGCCGTACATGAAATAAAATTTAATCAATTTCCAGCCCAATGAGAAGGCATTCTGCACCGTATCCAGCAGATCTTCCTCGGTGATCCCCTTATTGATTACCCGTCGTAACCGATCACTGCCAGCCTCCGGCGCAATGGTAAAACCCGTCTTACGCACCCGCTTGACCTGCTCCATGACCTCGGGTGTCAAAGTGCCCACGCGCATGGAGGGCATGGAAACCGAGACCCGTTGCCCGGCGAAATGATCCATCAACTGCACCAAAAGCGGTGCCAAACACGAGTAATCTCCTGTGCTCAAGGACAACAGGGCCAATTCGTCAAAGCCACTATTCTCAATGCCGAGGCATGCCATCTCCATAACCCGGTCAGGATGCAACTCGCGCACCGGCCGGTAGATCATCCCGGCCTGACAAAACCGACAGCCCCGGGTGCAGCCACGAGCCAGCTCCAACCCCAACCGATCGTGGACAATCCGATTCAAGGGCACCAAAGGCGCATCGATCATCTGCTGCTCGTTCAGGTCCGCAATCACCGCCCGCCGTACCGAGGGGTAGCCTTCAACCAGGGGAACAATAGCGGCGATAGCACCATCGTCACGATATTGCGCTTCAAAAAACGCAGGAACATAGACACCAGGAATCTGACAAAGCGTCAGCAAGAGTTCTCGACGAGACAGTGATTGCTCCTTCGCCGCAATCAGCAGATCGGCAACAGCAACTACCGCTTCCTCCCCGTCACCCAACAAAATGGCATCAAAGAAATCGGCTACCGGCTCTGGGTGGAAGGCACAAGGCCCGCCTCCGACTACCAAGGGATGAGACTCCTGTCGATCGCGGCTATAAAAAGGGATGCCGGCCAGATCAAGAATGGTCAGGATATTGCTGTAGCAAAGTTCATAAGGCAAGGTTATCCCCAGCATATCGAACTCAGCCAAGGGACGGCCGGATTCCAAGGCAAACAAGGGCTCTCCCCTCCCACGCAGCAGGTGTTCCAGGTCACGGTCAGGGGCGTACACCCGTTCGGCCAGGAGATCAGCACGCCGATTGAGGGTATGATACAAAATCTGCAAGCCATGGTGGCTCATGCCAATCTCATAGAGATCAGGAAAGGCGAGTGCGATTCTCAACCGCGCCGCAGACCACTCCTTCTTGATGGCATTATATTCATTGCCACAGTAGCGGCTTGGTTTGGCCACCAAAGGCAGCAAGGCATCAACTGTCACTGAAACACAATCCTTTTATACTCGTCTGGGGGAGTTATCCTAAATGGGGCGGTATCCTGCGGTGGCGTTGGGTAACGCTTGGTAAAATCTAGCTTGATTAGGCCCTTGCCTTTTTTTTTGATCGTAATCGTGGACGGCAATTGACACGGTACAGCCTGGGCTGCAGGGGAAGTGTATCCATAAGAAAAATCGACCGCCACGGACTCCTGATCGTCAAGCATCAGGTGTCTCTTCACGAGGCGCCGGCGGGGATCAAAGAGAATCATGGCACGTTCGTCAGTACTGGCGTAGTGCACATTGAGCCAATCCCCCTCCTCTTCGGCATCAAGACCAATCCCGCTAATCCCAAACGACCCGGCAGGGATCCGCCCCAACAGCCAATAGTAATTCATGGAGATGGCCAAGCCCTGCGGGGCAACGCGGGCGATTTTTTCAGCCTTCAAAGGGCCGAGATAGACCTCTTGGTTCCTTACAGAAAGGTAGGTGAAATTCTTCCCATCAATCGCAAACAGAACCTCAGTCAACCCTAATGGATTGACCCCCTCAAAGCGGAGATAAGCGGGGGCCATTGCCCGCAGATAGCCGGAAACTGTTCCCGACCACAGAGTATTATCCACCGTCACCGAAACATCTGTATCAATCACCGCCGGACATTTTCGCTGGTCTTGCAACATCCCATTGAACTCCTTCCGAACATGATCGGCCTCGACATCACCAATCGGCAGTGATTTCGGCAAGGTTGCGCAGCCAGCACTCAACAAAAAATAGCACAACAGGATAGAGTTTCTCGATATTTTCCACATAATGTTTAGGGCTTGATCGCCTCAATTTTTGCCGTGACTCTTGCTTTATCTTCTTCTTTGTCACTCAAGGAAAGGGACTTCGTATAATTATCAAGAGCCAGTTGCGTCTGATGAGACGCCACATAGACATCACCCAGATGTTCGTGAATGGTAGGGTCTTCCGGCTCGAGGAGTATCGCCTTCTCTAGGGCATCAACCGCCTGCTGAAGTTCTCCCCTGCGAAAATAGACCCAGCCCAAGCTATCAAGGATAAAACCATCATCCGGACGCTGAGCAACTGCCTTTTGAATATACTCCAAGGCCTGAGAAAGATTGATGCCCCGTTCGGCCCAGGAATAACCGATATAATTAAGGGCTAATGGATCGTTAGGGTTGACCGCAAGCACCTTTTCCATCTGGGCCATCGCCTCATCTAAACGGCCATAGCGCTCGAGAAACATGCCGTAGGTGAAGTAGCCCCCCCCCGATTTCGGAAATTTGTGGGTGGTATCAAGCAACACCTTTTCTGCCTCGGCAAGTTTTCCTTGCTCTTCGTACAGTGAGGCCAGCGCAAAATAATAGTTCTCAGTCTCTCCCTTCGACTCAGCAATCGCTTTTTTGACCAAGGTGATCGCCTCAGGAAATTCCTTCTCTTCGGCATACATTTTAATCAGCAGCGAAAGTGCCTCCTCATAAGCATTATCCTCTCTTTTCACCGCCAAGAGCAGGGCCTTGGCCTCTGCATGCGCACCGGACTCATAGTAGGCCATCGCCAAAAGGGAACGGGCTAAAACCAGCTCAGGATCACGGGCCAGCATCTCTTTGAAAATCGAAATCGCCTCTGGATACTTGTGCTGTTCCATGAAAATTCGACCGACAGTAAAGTCAATCTTCTGGCTATCGGTGGCGTTTTTTCGCAGGTCTTGCAATACGGCCAAGGCCTTGTCTGTCTGATTCTGAGCCAGATAGATCCGAACCAGACGATTGGCGGCCTCCTCGCTGCTATCCTCGTCATCCAAAAGACCTTCATAAAGGGTAATCGCCTCGTCCCACATCTTCTGGGATTCATAAAACTCGGCCGCTTCCACCGCTAAAGGCAATGTCCAGTTGAGAGAAAGAGCCTTTTTATAGGCGGCGAACGCCTTTTGTGAAAACTTCAGCTCCCGATAGAGGCGGGCCAAATAGTAATAGCCCATGAACGAGTCCGGCTCGACGGCGACCAACTTTTCAAAATAGTCTCTGGCCTTCAAATAATCGAGACTGTTCAGATACTGCCTGCCAAGCTTCAGCAGGAGCTCAGGATCTGTTGGTTGCTGCTGAAGAAGGCTTTCATAAATGGCAATCGATTTGGCGTCTTCACCCATGGAGCCGTAGAGATCTGCCTGAAACATCTTGACCTTCCGATCCTCGGGGTGGGCCTGAATCAATTTATCCCCCCACTCTAAGGCCTGTTGCCTACGATCCATCCGTAGCAGCAGCAGCGTCAGATGACGAATGACATAGTCTGCCTCGGCATCGCACACGACCGCCTTCTCATAGGCATCCAAAGCCTCTTCGTACTGTTCCTTGCTCTCAGCAGTCTTGCCCCACAAAAAATAAAAATAGGAACACTGCGTATCCGCCTCCCCCTCTTGCCGGGGCACAGCGGCTGGCTTAGCCACCGAAGACGGCACGGCTGGCACAGAAGGCGCAACCGCCGGCACGCACGATGCTGTCATCAATAGCAAACAAAGCAGTGACAAATATTTAGGATTCAATCGGATCATGGCATAACCATCGTGCTTTCACCTGACAAGAGACATTTCCCGAACAACGAATCTGTTTTGCGACAAGACAACTGTTAACCTGAGCAACTATCTGGGCATGAACCGCACCGACATCCAGAGAGCCATCGACACGTGAGAGATAGTCCCGATGCAAAGACGCAAACACCTTTGCCACTTGGCGCAAGCTCTCTTCCTGCTCGAAATGGTTCAGCGACTCCTGGCGATACTGCTCGATTCGCCTCACTGCTTGAGCCGGAGTTAGCTCAATGAGGAGGACCAGATCCGGCACCGGAGCAAATAACTCATTCTGACGGATAATATCCTCAGGATCAAAACCGACTGCCCCTTGATATGCGGCCGTCGAAAAATAGTAGCGATCCGATATCACAACCTTGCCCTGTTCCAATGCCGGGGCAATAACTTTCTCCACATGCTCCCTACGATCAGCCAGAAACAACGCCAACTCTTCATGACGGCTGACTGACTCTCGGTTCTGGTACAAGCGCCTGATCTGCTGCCCGTACACCCCTTCTGTCGGTTCCCGGGTAACAACTACCTCCAATCCGTCCTGTCGCAGGACCTCTGCCAGCAGGGCAATTTGCGTTGATTTGCCGGTACCGTCGATCCCCTCAAGGACAATTAGGCAACCCGATCGCTTCTGTCCACCCATCCTCAGCTCACCTCTGCCCGGTATGCCTAGCTCGGTTTTCAACGATTAAAGCCGCCATTGCAAAGGCTGCATTAAGACTGGTTGGCTTGGCCGTGCCTTGGCCAGCGATATCATACGCCGTACCATGATCGACCGAAGTCCTGACGATAGGAAGCCCGATAGTAACGTTCACACCGTCTTCAAAATGCAACAATTTAAATGGGATAAGTCCCTGATCGTGATACATGCAGATCACCGCATCATAGTGACCATGGACCGCCTTATGAAAAACCGTATCCGGTGGAAATGGCCCGGCAACCTGCCACCCCAACGCTCTTGCCCTTTCCAACGCAGGGGCAATCACACGCCTCTCCTCATCACCAAAGATTCCCCCCTCCCCCGCATGGGGGTTGAATCCGGCCACTGCTATCCTTGGATTGGGAAAACCAAAATCAATTTGTAACGAACGGCCCGTTATCTCAATCAGGCGCAAAATTCTCTCCGGGTTCAAGGAAGCGGCAACCTGGGCCAACCCTTGATGAATAGTCACCAGGGTAACACGCAATGATGGCCCGGCCATCATCATAGCATACTCTGAGGATCGACATAAGTCGGCCAACATCTCCGTATGACCAGGGTACGCATAACCCGCCCCCTGTAAAGCCGCCTTCGTTATCGGACATGTCACCATTGCCGCCAGGTCACCTTCCTGCACCAAGCGGACCGCCTCTTCAATACAGGCCGCCATCACTAATCCTGTGCGTCGAGAAGGTTGCCCCCAGGAGAGTTCACTGAGCGAAAGCATCATGCCATTCTCGTACGTTGGCTGCCGCACCAGAACCATGCCTGGCGACCACCTGGCCCCAGGATGCCAGTCCTTAATATCCACGGTTATGCCAAAAGTTTTGGCGCACTGTCGCAGGATCTCGACATCCCCGATGACCATCGGCCAGAAACGACCACCACCCTGAAAATCAGCAATAAACTTCAGTATGATCTCCGGCCCAATGCCCACAGGACAACCCATGGTAATACCAACGTATGACATACCTAGCACTTTTCTCTTCACTCCAAAATCTGTAACGATTCAGTGGTGCCGCCGCCTGCGATGATGGGTAGGATGGCAAAACGTAGCCCGTCTACATGCGTCGTCTCAATCTCCGCAAGTTAGGAGTAACTGGATAGTTAGCAAAATTCTACCCTTCATACGCCAGTTCAAAGGCATTCTTAATCAATTCGATTTGAGGCTCCGCACCTTCCCTGAGCACAACAGACACCACGTCAAATCGAGCTGAGACATCGAGCAATCGACGTTGACTGAGATAGACAAGGGCCGTCCGGGATATTTGCTGGCGTTTCCGACAGGTAACCGCCTCGGCCGGCGGGCCAAACCCCGCACCCGTTCGCGTTTTAACTTCAACAAAAACCAAGGCATCTTTGTCGTGGGCAATAATATCAATTTCTCCACACGAAACCCGAAAATTTTTTTGAATGATTTGATAGCCATGGCGCGTCAGATACTGCGCCGCCAAGGCCTCGCCTTGTCGCCCCTTCTCCACCCTAGCCTTAGTCATTGTCGTGCGCAAAAAGCTCCTTCACTCCCGAAAATGTTCTGCGATGCAACGGACAAGGGCCGTAGTCAGCCAGGGCCTTACGGTGTTCTCGCGTAGGATAGCCCATATTATTATTGAAGCCGTACTGGGGGAACTGATAGTGATACTGGTGCATCAACCCATCACGGGTCACTTTGGCAATAATGGAAGCGGCAGCGATTGAGGCGCTACGGGACTCCCCCTTTATCAAAAAACGCTGCGGCAGATCGACCGGCACAGGGAATTTGCCATCCACCAACAAAAAATCTGGTCGCGTAGCAAGACTCTCCATCGATCTCCTCATAGCCAGAAGAGAGGCCTGAAGGATATTTATGCGATCAATCGTCTTTTCGGAAACAGATCCTACCCCAATGACCGCGCCAATATCCTCCAACAAAAAAGCTAATCGTTTCCGCCGTTCTGGAGAAAGTTTTTTTGAGTCTTTAAACTGGGCATAATCACAATCAGGAGGCAAGATAACACTTGCGGCTACAACTGGCCCAGCCAAAGGCCCGCGTCCGACTTCATCAATGCCAGCAACCACACCATAACCCAATCGGCGCAGGTCCCGCTCAAAGGAAAATGTATCCTCTTCTTGGACCTGAAAATCAATAATTGGGGGAGGTGCCTTTCGGTAATCAACAGGCGGCATAGTGGTACCACTCATGAAAACGATCAAGTTTGAAGAAACCTCCAAAACCAGACTTCAAATAACACAGACCACAGCAAAAAAAGAAATGCTTAACGCATAAAGGCGCAAAGTGATACACGTACACGTATCGACTCTTGCGCCTTTAGGCTAAACAAATGTGATGAAAGGTACCGCAATTTTATCGTTTAAAAATACCCGATTGCGGCAATATTCATTGGCTCTGCACTCCTATAAAGCCCTCTCCTGCAGCAGGAATCCCTTAGCGAAGGCCCCTCTCCTTAATACGAGCAGCCTTACCCCGTAAGTCACGCAAATAATAGAGCCGTGAACGACGTACCCGACCCAAAGACACAACATCAATTTTTTCTACTTTTGGTGAATGGAGGGCAAAGGTTTTTTCAACACCAACACCATGCGAAATTTTCCGCACAGTGTAACTGGCATTCATGGTTCCCCGCTTCATCCGTAGAACAACACCTTTAAAGATCTGAATTCTCTCTTTGGCGCCTTCTACAATCCGAATATGGACGTCTACGGTATCTCCAGGACGAAAAGTCGGGATATCATAACGCATATTTTCACTTTCAATTTTCGCAATAATATTCGCTGCCATTTGCATCACCTTCAACTGTTGAGATTTCTATATGTAGCACATTACTTATCAATAAGTAACAACGTAAATACCAAAAAAACCAAACTGAGCAACTAACTTTATCCTACTTATCCCGTTCCCCCAACAACCGATCCAAAATGATTGAACAAGCAGAGCGTACCGATAGGTGATTATAGGGCCCGCCGGCTCCAACTGGGGGCAAACAAGCATCGACATCACTCATGGCTTCCGAGGCCAAGCCCCAGCCGGTGCCAAACAATAGCAAGCAATGCTCGCCATCAATCAGGCGCTGACGAAGCGCCCCATACGAAAGTAGTAACTGACCAACATCACGGGCACTCGTCGCAACGACCAAAGGGCGGCGCAAACCAGCACATCCATAGCCAGCATACAAATCCGCGAGGCTTGAACAGACCGTAA
>JAQUKQ010000022.1 GCA_028718985.1 Desulfobulbaceae bacterium
CGGTTTCGGGGCTTCTGGCGCGGGAGGTTGACTGACACAGCCAGCCATCAGCGCGAAAAAGATTGCCGAAACGATGGAGTTCATTAGGGTGGATTTTTTTTGGTGCTTACACATGTTGCTTCTCCTTATGTGGCTAATGTAGATCTATACGATAGCTTTTTGTTTTTTGGGGGGAATCAATTTCGTTGGATGGCCGTTTACCTGTCTGGGAAGAGGAGGTAGGCAAACAGGATCCTTCGAGAGAATAGGTGTATCTGAAGCGAGTCATGTCGAGCTGCCGACAACAGCGTAATATAATACCGTAAGAGAGGACTTCTTGTAAAGGCATAACCGTAGCGTATTTTAAGGACTAGAGGGTGGTCAGAAGAGAAGTGGGGGGGGGCGCTCTTGAAAAGGGGGGTCAGCGGAAAAATCCAAGAATATACTTCAGTGCCGGGAATAGGATGCAAAAAATGAGTAGACATTTAATTCCTCGAGATGGCATGAATTTTTGGAGGCGAGCTCCGCAGTACATTCCTGCAAAACCGCCGATGCCGAAGAGGAAGCCTAAAAGCCAGTCTGGGGCGATGGCCATCCTCGGGTAGTAGGGCGCTAGAAACTGGTAGAAGGCAACTCCTGCAACAGAGGTGACAAAGGTACCCATCAGTGCAGCGCCAGCGACAGTGTAGACGGGGAGTTCGAAAAAGCTGACAAAGAAGGGAGCCATGATCGCTCCACCCCCAATCCCGTATACCCCGCCTGCTATGCCAACCACAAAGCTTAGTGCCGTGACCCCCAAGGTCGGAATGTCAAATGCTTGTCCGTAAAAGTCATAACGAACATGGGTGAGGCTGCACTCTTTGACAGCGACTCTTGGCAGGGTCTGGTGCCCGGCCGATTGGCGGTGCTGCTGTTCTTTTCGATATCGGGAGACCAGGGCTTGAAATTCTTCCTCCGTGGAGACATTCTTCCTTTGTCTCTTGTTGAGTAAATCGCACATCAAGCGGCTGCCGATATAAAAAAGGAGCAGGCCTGCGAATAGGCTAAAGTTTTTGGGGTTGGGAAGGTAGCGGATGCGGATGATTGCCCCCAGCAGAACTCCGGGGAGCGTCCCGATAATTACTACCCAGGTCAACGGCCAGATCATGCGCCCCTCCTTGATGTAGCGATAGACTCCGCTGGGGATGGCGATGATGTTGAAAAGTTGATTGGTGGCACTGACTGCAGGACTGGTAAAGCCGAGAACGGTGACCTGAAATGGCAGCAGAAGAAAGGCCCCCGAGACTCCGCCCATGGAGGTGAAAAAAGAGATGATAAAGGCGACTAGCGGCGGCAGCCAAGGGGAGACGTTGATGCCAGCTGAAGGAAAATACATTGGACACGAATTATCTTAGAGGCTTACGCCAAATAGGTGAAAAAACATAGACGATGATCGGGGCGGCAAAGAGGGTGGCTGCAGTGTGTGTCGCCAGTGCCAAGATCAACCCTGATGTCAGTGATGCAATGATTTCGCTGCTGCGTATGGTGGGTATGACTTGGTTGAAGTGGATCCAGTTGATGCGGAAGGAGCACATCAGGATAGCGGCAGCAACCAGTATCAGCAGGCTGAGTGATGGGTTTGGAAAGAGGACGGAGGAGATGACCACCCAGGCCGCTGCCGGGCTGGGAAGACCGCGGAAGAAGCCTTTAGGGGTTCGGTCCTTGGAGCGACCGTAGTCATAGAGTCGGAAGAGGGTGGCCGCGACGTAGAAAGCTCCCAGGCTCATGGGAAGTATTGACCAGCCAGCTGTGGAGCAAACGATAACGGCAGGGGCCAAGCCAAAGCTTACCATGTCGGCAATGGTGTCGAATTGTTTGCCAAAGGTGCTTGATACCCCGAGCTTGCGGGCCACGGCACCATCGCTCAAGTCGAAAAACATGGCGGCGAAACTAAATGCCACGCCAAGGCCAATTTTGCCTTGCGTGGCGCACCAGATGGCGGTAACCCCAGCCCCTAAATTGCTGAGGGTAAGAATCTGGGGAATCGCTACCAGGATTGAACTCTGAATTTTGGCGGGTAGAATCCGGACCCCGACAGAGATACTGGCTAAGCCTACGGCCATCCAAATCAGGGCATTGCCGCCAATATTCAAAAAAGGTGTGGCGCAGAGAACGGCGAAGGCGAAGAAGATTTTTGCGATGTTTTGGGCTAAAGCTTTGAATTTGCCGAAGTGGTTGGCACCTTCGACCTGGACGCCGCGTAGCAGGGTGGAAGCTAAATCAAGAAGGAAGAGGATCAGGAGGCCAAGATGGTCAATTGCCCCCCAGAACAAGCCAAGCGTGCTGTAGGTGATCAGTTTGTCGGCAAGGGGATCAAGAATCTTGCCTTGATCACTCACCTGCCCAGTTTCTCTGGCAAGTGCTCCATCGACGACATCAAACAGGATGACAGTGCTTACGGCGACAATGGCGAAGGCCCCGATGACCTGCCAAGGGAGGCCGGTATGAACTGCCAGTTCTTGGCGATAGAACCAGGCCAGCCAGCCAGGAACGAAAAAAAAGAGGCGGCCCAGGGTGATTTGGTTTGGGGAGATGCCAAGGTCGTAGCCGACCCAGCGCACAAATCTGACAAAAAGTCTTTTATGCATGGTTGGAACCCAGAGAGAGAGTGAGGTGAGCGATAGGGGAAGGTGGTGATTTCGGTCGATTTAGGATTGCTTAAGTGCTGCATACTAAACTCAATTTGTTGTCATTTGGCAAGGGAGATTCGTGTCTGGGACAGGATTACCAAGGCGCTTTGACATGGATCTGTTTCATTGATTCGCGAAACAAACCATGCCGGTAGGTGACATTTAATGTTGCAATGTAGGAACCAGGGCTTTGATACGTATGTCGAGGGCTTAATGTGTTGGCGACATCACCGTCGCCGAAATCCCATTGGACGGAGATGGGGGCCGGGCCAGTATCGATGATGGCGTGGAACGTTGTGGTTAGTGGGGCTGCTCCGGAACTTGGCTCGACGGTGAAAGAGACTGGCGGGATCTCTTTCTGCTCGCCGGACTTGCTGACGGTTTGTTTTAGGTTGAGCAGGCCGAAACCGTCAAAGCCGCTGACTTGCGTCGGGACAAAACGATTTTCGAGGGAACCGTCACCAAGCTGGCCGTAATTGTTCAGGCCCCAGGCCCAAACAGAGCCGTCAGCCTTAGTCGCTACACTGAACATGGCCCCAGCCGCAATGCCGGTAACGGCCCGCAGTCCTTCTATCTTTACAGGTTGGTCATGGGAAGTGGTTGTGCCCAGACCCAGTTGACCGAAGTCGTTGACTCCCCAGGCCCAGACCGTCCCATCGGTTTGCATGGCTAGGGAGTGCTGGTCGCATGTGACGGCGATGATGTTGTTGAGGCCATGTACGACTGTTGGTTGGGATGAGTTGGTGTGGCTACCGTTGCCAAGTTGGCCATCGCGGTTGTAGCCCCACGACCATATCTCACCGGTCGAACTTAAAGCGATAGTGTGATTCGATGCCGCAACTCCGGTCAGGCAGGCGGAGAGATTGGCTCGCGCCGGTTTAGTCTGGTTTGGGCTAATGTCGTTGCCGAGTTGGCCGAAAGAGTTTTTGCCCCAGGCCCAGAGGGAGCAATCGAAGGTAAAGGTGAAGATAGAGGATTGGCCGAGAGCAATGCCTGCCACCCTGTCCAAGGCGGGGAGTTGTGTAGGGGTAAGTCCATTGTCTTGACCCCAGAGCCAGAGGGTGCCGTCGTCTCGGATGGCCATTCCGGTGCCGGCATTCAAGGCAATGGCGTTGATGTGGTTGAGTCCTTTGATCTTTTCTGGTCTGGAGTGGTTAGCGGTGGTGCCGTTGCCTAATTCGCCAAATTGGTTGGAGCCCCAGGTCCAGACGAAGCCTTCCCGGTCAAGTGCCATCGAGTTGGTGAAACCGGCACTGATAGCCTTGATAGCGGGTAGGCCTTGGACTTGAATGGGTGCGGTCGAGTATTGGAGGGAACCATCGCCCAGTTGGCCTTGATCGTTAAAGCCCCAAGTCCAGACAGTGCCGTCATCGGCCAAGGCCATGGCATGGGCACCTCCGGCGGCAACGGTCGTGCTCGTTGTCGATCCGGTGGCCAACAGAGGGAGAAAGATGGCGATGAGCAGCGCGAAGGAGGCGCAGAGCGTTTTGCTCGGGGCGCTTATCAAAAAAAGGTCTTGGCGTGGCACGATACGTTCAGGGCGGAAAGGAACAATGGTGATCTTGTGAAACCTCGTAGTACCTGTCGGGTGGCACATTTCCACAAGAGGGCTCAGCGCGTGAACTCTTGCTCAATGGTGTCTGGGTCCTCAGCGTTATAGTAGATGATGTTTTTGAGATGATAGAAGCTGTCGAGATCAATTTCATTAAAGTGAAGGCCGATACGGTCTGTCTCTATGTGGACAATTTCGGCCTTCATGGTTAGCCGCAGTTGGCTAGTGCTGCCACTTAAGGCCAAGGAGAGGGTGCAGGTCTCACCCGGTCGATGTCCGGAGATTCCTAAGACCGAAACACCCTTGATGCTCAAGTCGTCGGTTGCACAATTGCTGTATTGCTTGTCGTGAAAGATAACATCGGCTGTCGTCTGAAAGGGGACGCGGGTGTTTTTGCGGCGTTCTGTGCCCATTCCATTCTCCTCTTTGGTAAGGCTGATACGGTGTTAAGGCGATCAGCGCGGTTAGCGCATCAGTAAAATTCCTTCGCGGCGCAGCATGGACAAAGGGTCGAGCAGGGGGAGTTGACTCCCATCCTCCAGACAAGCTGTTCCTGCGAGATCGCCATTTTGTTGTTTGATGAATTGGTGCATGATATGTTCGGTCTTTTGAATTTCATCGCAGGCAAGTGCCCCATGCCAGTTGCCATTGGAGATAATGAGCAGCGTGCTGAACTCTCCATGCGGAATCTCTGGCAGCTCATGCCCTTGCGGAAGGATAAGCGGCAGGTCCAACTCTTTTAGTGTCCGTTCCGGCACTAAGGCCAGGCTCCCATTGAAGAGGCTGGAAAGCTTGAGGAGGAATCTGGAAAAATCTCTTAGTGGCACGGTACCGTTCTGGAGATAGGTCTTGGCGGCGCTTGCTTTCATGGGCCGTATTAAGGCGATGACGCTGCTTTGGATGGCAAGGGGCACGCCGCTGACGGTCAGAAGCCTGATTTTCGTCGGCGGGCAGGAGTGATCATACTCTGCGGCCTTGGGCGTGTGTTGTTGTATCTCACTTTCTTTATCGATGTCTCCTCGCAGGATGGCCGCTACTTTTGGAGAATCAAGCCAGAGCTCAAACAGGTGCTCTAGCGCGCGCCCGGTCTCTCCTGCGTCGGCTAAAGAGTTTTTGAATTCTTCAATGTGCTGGTGTAGGATGAGATCATCGTTTTCTTGGGCTTCGTTGTCTTGCTCCGTTGTAACAGGTTGCGCTGTGTGGCTACTTGCTGGCACGGCGGCTTTGGCGGGCGATTTTTGCTGGATTTTTTCTTTTAAGGTATTGAAGCGGGCAAAAAGGCTTTGGAATATCTCATCCTCTTTTGGTCGGTCGTCGTCTAAGTCTTCATAGATGTTGACGATATGGGCCATCGCCTCTTTCAGGAAGTCAATTGTTTCAGGCGGAGAGGCGCCACGGTTTTTGATATAACCCAAGACATTGGCTGCCATCACCAGCATGGCATGGGTGGCCTTGCGGTTGGTGAAGTGGTCGAGCAGACATTGGAAGGCGGATTCCAGCTGGTCGGCCCGTTTGGGGCTCAGTCGCCAGTCTTGGGCAATGATTTCTGCTTTGAGCCGCAGGATGGAATCTTCAATGGACAGTGTCACTAGTGCTTTCCTTGCGTCATGCGTGGCATGGTCTTGAGAGATGAAGCAGAGTTTATGGTGGTGTATTCCAACGGACGCGTGTACAATCTATCAGCCTTCTGGCATTAAGAATACCATGGGGCTCTGGTAACCGTTCAGCAGCCCCACATCTGCCTTGTCATCGGCCTACTCATGGGCAACTGGCACACTTCGCAGGCCTCTTTCCCGTGCCTGATGAACGATTACGGGCTCTGAGTCCTTTACGGGGTCACGTGTCAGCTCGATCAAAGCGCGGGGACTCGCTCAGTGTGGCGTGGCTGTTATTGAATTACCACCAATTGGTTACCATTACTGTACTATTAACAAGCTCTGTTCGTTAGCACAATCTGAAAATCCAAAGTAAGCGATCGCAGGATACCCCATCCACTTCGCAACCTCGCTGCACCCGCTTACTGTTCTGGGGCAAAGCTTCACGATGAGTGTCTGCCCTATGCTCAGAGTCACGACAAAGGAATAAAAAGGTGGAATTGATTTTTGCCGCAGTGTTAGGTGCGTTGGTAGGCTCGTTTTTGAATGTTGTCATTTTGCGCCTGCCGGAGGAGGGAGAGTCTATTGTCTTTCCTCCATCGCATTGTCCGCAATGCCAGGCGTTGATTCATTGGTATGACAATATTCCGATGATCAGTTTTCTGTTGCTTGGCGGGCGTTGTCGCCACTGCCGAAAATCGATCTCGTGGCAGTACCCGATAGTTGAGCTGATCATGGCTCTCTTGTCGTTTGCCCTGTTTTATCGTTTTGGCCTAACAGCTGATTTTTTTGTCTATTTTGTTTTTTGCGCAGCGTTACTGGTTGTCATTGTCATCGATTTGTATCATCAAATCATCCCGGATGTCATCAGCCTGCCGGGGATAATTCTTGGTTTTGCCGCCTCTTTTCTCCTGCCAGGGCTTTCATGGCAGGACTCTGCTTTGGGCATTCTTTTGGGTGGCGGGATATTCTATGCGATCGCGGCGGGTTATTATCTTCTGGCCAAGCGTGCAGGGATGGGGGGAGGAGACATCAAATTGTTGGCCATGATCGGTGCTTTTCTCGGTTGGCGGGCCCTACCGTTTGTTATCTTCGCCAGCGCGCTTTTGGGATCGGTTATTGGTATTGGTGCGATGATCAAGCAGAAAAAAGGTGGCAAGACAGTTATCCCCTATGGGCCTTTCTTGGCGATGGCCAGTTATTTGTATCTTTTTTTCGCCAAAGAGATCTGGTTCGTTGTTGATCGTTACTACCTGCAATAATAAATGGAGGGATCCAGTTTGAGTGATATGCATAAACGGGTTTTGCTGGTCGATGATGACGAGGTTATTCGAGATGTGTTGGGCACCATCCTGAGCAAGCACGGCTATCAAGTTGATACGGCGGCCGATGGCAGGGAGGCCTTGGCCAAGGTTGCGGGTGGTTTTTTCGATCACATCATCACTGATCTCAGTATGCCGATCATGGATGGACTTGAATTACTACAGGCCCTTCAGGATATGGAGGTTGACGCTATCCGTACCGTAATTTCAGGCAATACGGAATTTTCCTCAGTCAGTCAGGCCTTTAAGCTTGGCGCTAGTGATTTTATTGCCAAACCGTTTCAGTCTGATCAGGAAATTTTGCTTACCCTTCGTCAGGCCGAAGAGAAGGGGCGGCTTCAGAAAGATAATGTTCGCCTACAAAAGGAGTTGGAAGAGAATTATATCTTCTCAAACATCGTAGCCCGCAGTCGGGCAATGACCACGATCTTTAAGACTATCACCAAGATCGCCGACTATAAAACTACCGTGCTGATCACCGGCGAGAGCGGGACAGGGAAGGAGTTGATTGCCAGAGCCATCCATTACAACAGCATCCGAAAGGCTAAACCCCTAGTTGATGTCAATTGTGGTGGTATTCCTGAGAATCTCTTGGAAAGCGAGATGTTTGGTTATGTGAAGGGGGCGTTTACCGATGCCAATCGCACCAAGAAAGGGTTGTTTGAGGAGGCAGATGGCGGCACCTTGTTTCTCGATGAGATCGGAGATATGCCAATGTCACTGCAGGTCAAATTGCTGCGGGCTTTGCAGGAGGAAGAGATTCGTCCGCTCGGCTATGGCCAGTCAATCAAGGTTGACGTGCGGATTATTGCCGCGACAGCCAAGAAACTGCGGGATCAGGTGCGGGATAAACAATTCAGGGACGATCTCTTCTACCGAATTAATGTTTTGGCCATTGAGGTGCCACCGCTCAGGGAGAGGCAGGAGGATATCCCACTGCTGATTGATCACTTTGTCAAGAAGTATAACCAGCGTTTGGGGCTTTCGATTGTGGATATTGACAAGACCTGTCTGCACAAGTTGATGTATTATAGCTGGCCAGGGAATGTCCGAGAGTTGGAAAATGTTATCGAACGGGGCATGGCGCTCGCCGAAGGGGATGTTCTAACCGTCAAGAATCTGCCGGCAGAGCTTTTTCAGGGGGGGGAGGCTTCTGCCCCCTTTGACTTGGCGAACGCGGGATTTTCTATCAAGCAAAATCGGGCGGCTATGGAGAGGCAGTTGATTGCCAAGGCCTTAAGCGAAACTAGTGGTAATAGGACACATAGCGCAGCGTTGCTTGAAATTAGTATTCCAGCCCTCCTGTATAAGATGAAGGAGTATGAGCTGAGTTGATAGACTAACGGGGGGTGGTAGCGGCGGTTTTTACAATGTTTGCGAGCTGCTCACTAAGCGCCGGGTTAAGCTCTTTGATGATGGCGATTTGTCGGCTTGTCGCCTCTAGGTCATTCAAATGGAAAAAGGTCAGTCCCAGGCTGTATTGAGCTTTGAAGTGGGTAGGTTGGAGCTGGGTAATTTGTTGCAGTAGGTTTTGCGCCATGTTGTACTCTTTTTTATAAAAATGCAGGGCTGCTATTTTGTACAGGATGCTGAGATTGTCTGGTGCTATGCGGAGGGCTCTTTCCAGGACAGAGGCAGCGTCAAGGTAGTTGCCAACTTTTATGTAGGCATGGCCCAGCATGTTTAAGACGGAAACCGAGGCTTCTCCTTTTTCGAGAATTTTGGTGAAGGCGGCGATTGCCTCCTGCCATTGACCGAGTTTGCCATGGCAGAAGCCGATGTCGTACCAGTATGACCCTTTTATTGGCTCTACTTGGGCGGCTTTCAGGAAAAAAGAGAGCACTCTCTGGTATTCCTTTGAAGACAACTTCATCTTTTGGGCTTTTTCGTTTTGAAAGTGCTGCCGGGATTATGAGCTGGTTCTGCCGAGAAGGCGCTGAATTTTCCTAAAATAAATGTAACTGGATAGCAAGCAGGTTCTCTTAGTTTCCGGCTGAGGGGAAGTCAAGAAGAATTCGTCAGGAAAATGTGTGTGTTCGTGGCTATGTCTGCTGTGCATCACGCTTTACGGTCAAGTAAATACGTCTTTTCTGCGAATTTATCAATATCTGAGGGAGGGCTTATGCATCAAACAGGACGTTATTTGTTGCTGCTGGGAGGTTTTTTTTTGTTGGGGGTGTTTGGATGCACCAGGCATGTGATTGAGAGTAAGAGCGAAGTGGCCCTGGCTCCGGTTGAAATTAAGCCTATTCACATAACAATCGATATCAATATTAAGATAGACCGGGCGCTTGATAATTTTTTCGATGATATCGATAAGGCCTCTGCGGCCAAAAACTAATTGTACATGGAGGCGAATATGGGCATGAAAAACGTGTGGTGGGTGATGGCGTTGTGTCTTGTATGGGGCCTGACGTCTGGAAACGCTTTGGCGGCAGATGGGATTAAGGCTAGGATGCTTGCTCGGGTACCTGAAATAAATGCTTTGAAGACCGCGGGAGTGGTTGGAGAGAACAGTAAGGGGTATCTCGAGTTTGTGGGAGCCAGGCAAGAAAAAGTCTCGCTAGTGGAAAGCGAAAACGCCGATCGCAGGCAGGTGTATGAGGCGATTGCCGCGCAGCAGGGAACCAGCTCCGAACGGGTTGGCCAGCGTCGCGCTTTGCAGATAGCGGAGAGTGCCGAATCGGGTAGTTTGCTGCAGGCCGCGGATGGTTCATGGCGAAAGAAGTAGACCTCTATCCCTTGCGGGCCGCGCCTCCTGGTCAATACCTGTCCGGGGGGGTGTCATATCCACGGGGGTATGTTTTCTCTGATGGCAGTGTTGCCCCGCTATTTAAACACGGAGTCCTTTCTGCGCTTGAGATCGGAGAAATTGCTCAGGGAACGGCCCTCTCCATTGCCCAACGCTACGGTGGACAGCGTCTACTGGTCGTCGTGATCTTGGAGGGGGGGCGCTGTTTCGGTGAGATGGTGATTGAGGAGCTTGCGGCGCTGCAAAAGGAGTACGCCTTGCACTATGAGGTGGCTACGATCCAAATCCGGAGCTACGGACAGGGGAGTCAGGCCGCTCGGCACAAAGTCTTGCAGCCACTGAGGGATCCTCTCGGCCGGGAGATACGCGATTGCGCAGGCTTTGATGGGGTGCTGCTGGTCGATGACTTGATTGACGGTGGCGCGACTTTGGCGTGGTTGATCGGCGATTATCTGCCGCTGCTGTCCGCTAAAGTGGTCGGTGTTTACACGATGCTGGAGAAGGAGAGGCAGCGGAGCAGAGCGATCGACGAGCTTCTTGCCGGGCACCTGGTCTGGACCGGAAAACGGGTGTCCGACGAGTGGTTAGTGGGGTACGGCTTGGACTTGGCGCTACCAGGTGGTGCGGATGGTTCAACCTTGCATCTGTTTCGTCAAGCCTTGCCTGGCGGCATTTATGCCTTCAATGAGCAGATTGAACAGCGATTGACTGCTGAGTGTCAGCTCAATCCACAGTCGGTTATCCAGCAGTTGGGGGTCTATCTGAGCTCAAGGTAATTATTACGAGGGGACTACTCACGCGTGATAGACTGTGGATCGAGGGTGATGGCCATGGCTCGAACCGGGCAGACCGTCACACACAGGCCACAACCGGTGCATTTTTCCGGATCAAAAAGAACGGCCATTTCCGGGCGTTTGATGGCGAGGGCGCCGGTGGCGCAGAGACCGGTGCAGGCACCACACTGGAAGCATTTTTCGTCATCTCGTGTAATGACTGTGGCGAGGGTTTCGACGGTGATTCCTTGCTTCTTGATATAGTTTATCCCGGCCTGAACGTTCTTTTTATGGCCGGACAACTCGAGCACCATGACGCCGTCCTGTTGGAGAAAGATGTCTGCCTTCAGAATATTGAACTCAATGTCGTAGCGCTTGACCAGATTGCAGATGATCGGCTGGCCGAGGCTCTCCTTGGGGAATCGCAGTAAATACATTCTGTTATACATGTCTTTGTGGTTTTTTTTTGCTGAAGTTAAGGGAAAGTTTCAGGGGTGACTTGTTTCGAGCATGTCGCTTAGTTGAGAGAGTAGGGTTGTCACCGGCGAGTTGGTGTCGATTGTTATGATGGCGTTGGCTGGCAATTCATCGGGAGCCTCAAAGCGGCTCTTTTGCTGAACATAAATTTCCCAGCGACCATCGGAGACAGCCTGCGGGTCTTGCGCCCGCAGAGCCATGCGCTCTTTCATGATCTCTTCTGGACAGCGGCACAAAATAAAGGTGGGGATTGCCTTGTGTGCCTGGGCAAGCAAGAGCAGCCGCGACCGTTCTTTCTCTGCCTGGTAGGAACCATCCAAGATGACAGAGCGATTATGCCCCAGTTCAGCTGCAGCAAGGTCCAGCAGTGCGTCATAGGTTTTTTGCGAGAAAGCCGTGCTGTAAATGCCGCTTGCAAAAGACTCCTGTTGTGGGGCATTGGTTGCCAGCCCGGCCAACTCTTTTCTGACCCGGTCGGAATTGTAATACTTGGCACTGATGGCCTTGGCCCAGGCCTCTGCCAGGGTGCTCTTGCCAGAGGCGATCAATCCGAAAAAGATGTAGAGGCGGGGGCGTTTGCTCATGGTTCTTATTAGCCCTCCGGTTTGCGCAAGTCAAGGACGAATTGCTGTGGATAGAGACCTCCTTCATCGCGGGCGTTGCAATTTTTTGTAAAATGAAGAATATAGAGACGAGTATCGGTCTTGAATGGTGGCCCATTGTCTGATGATCTGCCTGAATTGAAGATTGCCACTCTACACAGAAAAAAGGATCTGAAAACGGCATAAACAGAACCGATCGAAAAAAGAGAACACTCCGAGCCAAAAACCCTACGTCACGGCGCTACGCGATAAGGGTTCCGGCCGATAGGGTAGGGTTGGAAACGACCTTGCCTCCCCGTATTTTTGGAAAGGAGAGTATCATGACAGCGCATCAACAAGGGACAACTGTCCCTTATTCCCCACCTCCCCAATCGAATCGACTGATCGATAATCACGGTCGGCCGATTACCTATTTGCGGCTCTCGATTACTGACCGCTGTAATCTCCGTTGTCACTACTGCATGCCAGAAGGAGGGGCCGACTTTGTCCCTCACGCCGAGATCCTCACCTTCGAGGAGTTGGAGCGTGTGGTGCGCTTGCTTTCGGCTCTTGGGGTGTCAAAGGTTCGCATCACGGGCGGTGAGCCCTTTGTCCGTCAGGGTTGCATGTCGTTTTTGCAGAGATTGAGGGGTATTGATACGGTGCGTTCTCTGCATGTCACGACCAATGGCGTGGAAACCTTTCGCTATCTCGATGACCTTGCTGCCTTGCGGATCAATGGCGTCAATCTCAGCCTTGACAGCTTGGATCCCGGCCGCTTCTGGCAGATTAGCCGCCGCAATCTCTTGCACACTGTTTTGTCCACTCTCGACGGCTGCCTCAAACGATCGCTCCCTTTGAAGATCAACGCCGTGGTGCAGGAAGATACTGAGGATAGCGAAATTGTCGCCTTAGCGGATCTTGCCCGCCAGCATCCGCTTTGCCTGCGTTTTATCGAAAAAATGCCGTTTTCTGGGGTGTGGAGTGTACGGGCGAAATCGACACGCTCCTTGCGGCAACGTTTGCACGTTCTCTTCCCAGAGATGACGCCGCTTGTGACGAACGGCCCGTCGACAGCCCGCCTGTACACCTTGCCTGGTTATGCCGGCCAGGTGGGTGTCATTGAGGGCAATTCCCGTCGCTTCTGCACGACTTGTAATAAGATCCGGATTACGCCAGTGGGGATGTTAAAGGCCTGCTTGTATGATAACGGTGTGTTAGACTTGAAGGCCATGTTGCGGCGTGGGGCCGATGACAGCGAAATTACGCAGGCTGTCATTGGCGCGGTGGCGCAGCGCTATCGTGATGGTATGGAGACCGAGGAGCATTGCGCCAGAGAGTGTGATCCCGCCATGGCCAGTATCGGTGGATAACTAACCTTATTTTACCCCAAAGGAAATCACTCATGATCGATGTAAGTCCCAAGTTTAACTCCTTGCGGTATGCTCTGGCCGAAGGGTTTTTGTTCGGTAATCCTGATGTGTTGCAGCGAGTTTTCGATAAAACGGTGCCCAAAGGTGATGTTGCCGAAGTGGCTCGGGCTGCAGGGATCATGGCCGCCAAGCATTGCAGCGATCTGATTGTTTTCTGTCACCCTATCCCGCTTGATTGGATCGAGATCTCTCTTGAGCCGCACGAAAGGGGGATTAGGGTGTCCGCTGAGGTGCGGTCGGTTTGGAAAACCGGGGTCGAGGTCGAGGCGATCACCGCAGTTACCGGTGCTTTGCTCAATGCCTACGACATGTTGAAACCGTTGGATCAGGAGCTCTCATTCGGTGATATTCGGGTGGTGAAGAAAAAAGGGGGCAAGAGTGACTTCCAGGATCGTTTTGCCGTGCCGGTAAAAACGGCGGTTTTAGTGATGTCCGATTCTACTTTTGCCGGGACACGGCAGGATAAGTCTGGAAAAGTGATTGTTGACTATCTTGCCAGGCAGCCGGTCGCGGTGGATTGTTACGAGATATTACCGGATGATCGGGATGCGATTGCTCGTCGCCTCAAGCAGCTGGCCGACGAGGAAAAATATCAATTAATTTTTACGACCGGCGGCACGGGACTTGGGCCGCGGGACGTTACCCCGGAGGCGACGTTGAGTGTCCTCGAACGGACGGTGCCGGGGATTGCCGAGTCTATCCGCAAACATGGCAAGGATCGGACGCCCTACGCCATGCTCTCACGCGGCGAGGCAGGGCTGCGTGGTGATTGCCTGATCATTAATTTGCCGGGGAGCTCAAGGGGGGCGGAGGAGAGCCTACAGGCGCTTTTCCCCGGATTGCTGCATATCTTCCCGATGATGCAGGGCAAGGGCCATGAGGGGGGTGTGTGCAAGTAGGAAGAGGGAGGCAAGAGGGCATGATCTCATTGAATGAAGCCGTGGCGATTGTCAAAAATAACCTGCCGCCGTCAGGCGAGAAGTCTCTGTCTTTAGCCGAGGCTTTGGGGCACTTTTTGGCGGAGGATATCGTAGCACCTGAACCATCGCCACGCTACACCAACTCGGCAATGGACGGCATTGCGGTGCGCTTTGTCGATGTGGCAGGGGCGAAGGAAGAGTCTCCGGTGCTGCTTACGATCATCGGTGAGAGCCGGGCTGGATTACCATTTTCTGGCAGTGTCGGTGTTGGTGAGGCTGTTCGCATCAGCACCGGGGCGATGCTTGCTGATGGTGCCGATACGGTAATTCGCCTGGAAGAGACCCGTGAGGCTGGCAACAGCGTTGCCGTACTTGCGGTGCGGAAAAAAGGCCAGGATGTCAGGCGCCAGGGAGAGGAGTTTGAGACTGGAACGCTGCTGTTACGCCGGGGGACAAGGCTTGCTGCGCCACAGGCGGCTTTGCTGGCAGCCGTGGGTATCGATCATGTGCGGGTGTTTACGCCCTGCACCGTTGCCTTGCTGGTTACCGGTTCTGAGTTGGTTGCCGCTGGAGACCAGATCGAGAGGTATCAAATCCGCGATTCTAACATGATGATGCTGCAGGCGGCGGTTCGTGAGGCTGGAGGCAACCTGCTCTCCAGCCGACGAGTCGTTGATGAGCGGGAGGCGACCTCGGAGGCGATTGCAACGTCTGACGCCGACATCATCCTCTGTACCGGTGGGGTCTCGGTTGGTCGTCACGATCATGTCAAGGAGGCTGCAGAAGAGAATGGCTTTGCCCCGCTTTTTTGGCGAATCCGCCAAAAGCCGGGGAAGCCGCTCTACTGCGCGCGCAAGGGCAACACTCTGCTTTTTGGATTGCCGGGGAATCCGGTTTCGGCCTTTATGTGTTTTGCTCATTATGTCCGGCCGGTGCTGGGGGCCCTCTGTGGCCAACCATTCGGCTGGCCAAGCTGCATGGCGCAGGCCGTGGTTAAGCTCACCAATAAGGGCAGTCGTCCTAATATGGTAAGGGTTCGGCTAACCGCAACGCCAGAAGGAGGGCATGGGGTCGGCAGTGTTGAGCACCAGGGGTCACACATGTTGACTTCTTTGGCGGAGGCCAATGGTTATGTGATCCTCGAACCTGGGCAGAGCGTTGACGTTGGGGAGATGATTAGGGTGTATTCCTATGACTTCCGCTGTGAACCGGGAACGGTTTGGAGACACTTGTATCTCTCATGAAGAAGGAGGAGGGAATGGCGCACGTAGAGGCGGTTTGCATCAGTGACAAGAAAGGAGTCGTCAAGCGGGAGCGGGCAGAAGTCATGCTCAAGGCTGCCTGGGGCATGGAGGGTGACGCCCACGCCGGGGAGTGGCATCGGCAGATATCGCTGTTAGCCGGTGAGTCTATTGACAACGTTAAAAAAATCTTGCCTACCCTTAAGAATGGGGCCTTTGCCGAAAATATCATCACCCGAGGTCTCGATCTTACATCATTAACAATTGGTGATCGATTGCGGGTGGGTGAAGAGGTGCTTCTTGAAATTACTCAGATAGGTAAGGAGTGCCACAATCAGGGCTGTGCCATCAAAAAAGCGACCGGGGATTGCATCATGCCGCGCGAGGGGCTGTTTGCCAAGGTGATTGAGGGCGGTCTGTTGAAGCCGGGTGACAGCATTAAGGTCTAGCAGGAGAGGCTTGCCAGGGTTGAAAAAAATGCGGTTGGTGAAAATCCGGACGTGGGCCCGGCACGGGGAAGGCTGCCAGGTAGCGCCGATTTGGTGCTTGGCCATGAATGGCGTAGGCATTGGCGCGGCATAGTCGGGTTGGCAGATAGGATGAGCTAACCAGTGCGGTTCCGTGCCAGGTCCCTTCGACTATTTTTGTGTCGAAGGAGAGGGAGATATCCTGTCGTTGTATCTTTCGGATGCCGGAAAAGAGTAGGGCCAGGTAGTGGCCATGTGGGCCAAATTCCAACTCCAGGTAGTGGCCGGCGTCATTGGCCAAGAAAAGTTCTATCACCTCGAAGTTCCAAAGCGAAGCAGTCCTGCCAGGTTCAGTTGCAGGCGGCTTGTCATCATGAAACTTTGCCGTAATTTTGACGGAAAGCCCTTCCGCATTTAAGGCAAAAGCCACTTCACTTCTCTCGGAGGGTAGGGCCTGCTCTCCATTCCAAAGCTGGTCGATAACCCAATGTGACCATTTCGTCACTCTCTCTGTTTGCATTTCGGAAATTTGCGGCACTGCTCGATTGCAACGTCTGCCGGTCGTTTACTGCTGGAGCATCAGGCAGCCATGACCGGCCAGCAAAGGTCATATTGGGCAGGGTCGAGGAGTACCTGTTTAGCAAGTTTTTTGGTAGGGTTGAGGACAACCGGTCCTAAGAGGTTCGCGGTCATTGCCTCTGGTTGTCCTTTGGGGATGGTCAGGATGACCAGGATCTCCAGTTCACTTTGGCTGGCAACCTGCAGTTCCTGCTGGCAATGGGGCGGGATGGCTGGTTGATACGCTTGATTGATGATCGTAGGCTGAATGACGACAAAGGCGAGGTCTGGATTGCCTACTGACTGTAGCCACCAGAAGGCAGATTTCGGGCCATGGGGCAGAAGAATGAATTGGCGTTCCTCGGCAAAGCCCAGCAAAGGGGTGGTCATGGTGATGATTTTATCCTCGTCGATTTCGAGGTTGCCGAATCTGTTTGTGCGAATGATCGTTGTCATGAGCTGGCCTGCAGGGTGTTGGTGTCACTGCTTGGCAGAAGAGGATGGCTCTTTGCCCTTACCTGTTTTTGATTTAAATCTTACGGGCGGTATTTTGCTCGAGGAGCTGGGTGATGTGGTCCAGGTCGGTTGGAGGCTCGCTTGCCGCCGCTTTTCGGTTCTCATCCTGAATGCGGGCCAGAACTTCTTCCCGGTGAACGGCAACATGGCTAGGGGCTTTGACGCCCAATTTGATTTGGCCGCCTTTTATTTCGAGAAGTGTAACGGTGATGTGCTCATCAATGACAATGGCCTCTCCAACCTTTCTGGTCAGAATCAGCATAGGAAAACCCTCCTTGGTTGCCTAGGTGTGTACGGTGGCGGCAACTATACAGCGCTTACCGTAAATAATCAACCAGGCTGAGCTGCATGGTCTTCGAGGCAGAGGAGAGGGCGGCTTCGTAGGCGGTTTCCTTGGCTTTCAGCTCCAGGATTGCCTTGACCATATCGGTGTCTTGCACCTCGGAGAGGTTTTCCTTGGTGGTAAGGATCATGTTGCTATAAATCTGGCTCTGAATGTCGATCCGATTCGCCCGGGAGCCGAAGTCTGAGACTTGGCTGGTCAGGTTCTCCATCAGGGTGTCCAGATTGCCAAGCGATTGATTGATTCCTTCATTCTGCATGAATTCGAAGCTGACGCCGGTCGCTTTCAGGAAGTTGCTGCCGTCTTCTGTTAGAGCGATGGTGTAGCGAGGGTTATCGGGGTAGCTGGCGTTGTCGGCACTGATCGACAGATGGCCATCGGTCGTCCAACTGGCGCTGACATGGGGAATGCCATTAATCTTGGCGGTGACGCTCTCCAAGGTGTCGACTGTGGGGTCAACGCTAATGGTCATTGCTGTCAAGGTTGGCGGGGAGGTGTCGTGGTCGAGAACGGAGACTTTGAATGTCCCCGCCGTAAACAGAGCTTCGCCTGCTAAGAGTGTTTCCGGCTCAAGGCCTGTGGCGTTACTGTCTAAGGTGACGTTGGTGGCGGTAGCGGAGTGGATACCGGTTATGCTGGTGAACTTGTTGCCGCGCAGGGAATCTTCCAGGGATTTTAGCGTGCTGAAGATGGTGGTGTCCATGACGCCGGACTTACCGTTTTCACCAACGGTCATGGTGTTGGTTTTACCGATCTTGATCTGTAAGTCGTTGACCCGATCACCGGCATAACGCACGGTGCCGCTTCGCTCATGGATGCTGAAGACTTCGATCTTGCCGTCATTTGGCGTGTCACCTGCTTCGCCGCTTGTAGCCGTGCCGCCCGCCAGGCCGAGAGGGGTTAAGGCGGTATCGGTTGCAGCGCTTGTCTCGATGATGAACTTACGATCGGAGCGCAGTTGCAGAGAGCCGAAAGAGACTTGCTCTCCGGCGACACCCGAGCCCGCTCCTGTGAGTTGGGTGATGGTTTCGCCATTGGCGGAGGTCTCAACATGGATGTTGCGGCCGTCGATGGCTGTGAGCTGCAATATCCCATTTTGGTCGCGAGTGGCTGTGAGGCCCGTTTGGGTGGTCTTGGCGTTGATGGCGTTGAGGATGGTGTTGTCAGTGTCTGTGGCGATGATGTTGGTGGGGGACGCAAAAATATCTACGCCGTTGATTATTAAGTCGCCGGTATCGAGGATCCCTGTGCCGAGCGCCACAGGTCCACTGGCTTTTGCCTCAGCTGAGACGATGATTGCTTTGACGCCGGTCTTGTTTGCAATGTCGTTGACGACCTTGGCCTTGGCCTCTGCCGAGGCGTCGGCGTATACGTCTGAACCCGTATCGTTACTGGAGCCAAGGACGGCAATGCCGTTGATCGTCAGGTCTCCTGTTGCGATTTGATAGCCGGAGGATGCAGGCAGAGGGCCGGAGAGGGTGGCCGGTGCTTTGCCGTTAACCCAATATCCATCTCCCTTGTCCATCATGAATGGCATCGGTTCATCTGCTGGATAGCCGGTAGTGCGATAGCCACCAAAGATGTATTTGCCGTTGACTTGTGTGTTCGCAAGGGCCACCGCCTGCTCGTGCATGTTTTTGATCTCTTCGGCGATCGCTTCGCGGTTGGCGGCACTGTTACCGGGGCTAGTGGCTTGAATGGCCAGGGTCTTGGCTCGTAGGGCCAGATCCTTCATCTGGGTCAGGGCAGATTCGGCGGCGGTGATGATGGTGTTGCCATTCTGAATGTTTTCGGTGAATTGACCCAGTTCGGTGATGACGGTGCGGAAACGCAGGGCGCTGGCCAGATTAACCGGTTGATCCGACAGTTTGCTCATCTGCATACCGGACGAGATCTGCTCATTGATCTTGCCCATATCAGTGGTGATTTTGCCGAGATTTGTATTGATCCTCGAATAGATGGTGTTCAGAGTTGTGCGCATAGCGTCACCGAATTGTTTCTAGCAGAGTTACCATCATCTCATCCGCGGTAGAGATGAGTTTTGCTGCTGCTGAATAGGCGTGTTGAAATTTGATCAGGTTCGACATCTCCTCATCAAGCGATACTCCGGAGGTGGCATCTCTGATTTCGTTGAGTTGGTCGAATACCAGATTGTTATACTCCAAATCGGAGTTGATACTCTTGCCCTTCAGGCCGATATCGGCGACCAGGGAGTTGTAGAAGCCGTCCAGGGTGTCGGTCTGTGATCCATGCCCCGTGAATGTGATGTTCTCATCCCCCTGAATATTGGTGATCAACAGGGAGTTTGTGTTGTCACCACGAAATATTTCGCCAAAGCTATTGATTTTTCCGGCGGCCAGATTGTCCAGGTTGTCGGTGACGGCTTGGTTGAGCCCTATGGTGCCGGCGCTGTGGCCACTGAAAAAAGTGTTGATGCCGATGGCGGCCAAGAAGTTGGAGGTGTCGTTGCCAAAGGCGAAATTGTGGTTGCCGTCAGGCGTTAAGAGCAGTTGATTGCCAACGACGCTTGCGCTTACCCAGGGGGTCGGTGCTGGAACGGTCGGATCGTTAACGGCATTTTTGATACTGTTGTTGATGGTGCTCGCGACGTCATCTAAGGTGTAAGCCCGGGTCAGGTCTATTTTGACGGGCTGGGCCAGGGCAAGTGAGCCGTTTGTGTTGTAGAGAAAGAGGTCGAAAGTGCCGCCATCGGTTTGCAGGGTGTCGGCGTAGTCGAGGCCCATGAGGGAGTTGGAGACACTGCCGTTGGTGTAGTCAAAGCTCAGTTTGCCATCGTCAGGGCTCTTATCGACAGCAGCCATGCCAGGACCTGCCCAACCTAGTTGCACCAGTTTATTGTCATTAGCACCGCCATCGATAATGATTGGACCATTATGGGAGAAGAGGGCTAGTTCGCCGGTGTTGTGTGTGGCATCGGCTTTGTAATTGCCAACGGTCAAGCCGATTTTGTCGATAGTGGTGGCGCCAGGGATGCTGCTGAGGTCTGCGATGTCGATTGTTGACTCATCCCCCTTGTTCCTGTTTCGTAGGACGATAGAGTTAGCTGGCCCACCGTTGGTGCCGTCGCCAAGGACGGCATCAATCGTGATTTTTGGTATGTTTGTTTGGGGTGAAGGCAGACCAACATTGTTGTTGTAGTTACTAATAGCGGTATTGATTGTTGCGACAAGATTGTTGGCCAGTGTTGCTGGGTCGGTATCATTGTTTGGCAGGGTGGTGCTGTCCACTGTGTAGGAAATAGCGAGACCGTTAATGGTAAAGCTTAGTGTTGAGGCATCTTCTCCTGCTGTCATAGCCGTTACGGTACCCCCTGCCACCTGTGTCGTCATCCTGGCCAATACCCCGGCCGAGGCGCTATTGATCGCTTCTGCCGCGTTGGCGGTCTTGCCCATTGCCAAGCCGTTGATGAGCCCCGATTTGTCGATCCTGCCAATGTCGTGTCCATTGATTGTTAACGAGCCGGCGGCCAAAGTTTCACTGGCGGTGAGCGGGTCGACCGTGGTGTTGAGGAGAACGGCGTTATCGGCGGACTCGGAGCTGGTCAATTTGTCGGAAAAACTGACCAGCCCTACCCCTTGGCTGTGCTGCTGATTAAACTCCCGAATGATGGCATTGGCCAAGCCATCCAGGCGGCCAAGGTAGTTGTTCGGGTCGCCCTCTGCCAGTTGGTTGTTGATTTCCATTAAGCCGCCGATTTTGCTGCCTAAGATAGTACTATTGTCGAGGGCGGCGCGTGTCTCCTTGCCGGTCGACTGAACATTGACCCATTGCAGGGTATTGTCCTTCCAGTCTAGACTCCACGCCTCGTTGTTATTGACCAAGGAGTGCCCGTCAGACATCATGATGGTGTAGGCCCCGCTGCCTGACTCATAGTAGTTGATGTCTAGGTAACCACCTAGATCTTTCATCAGATTGTCTCTGGTGTCCCGCAGGTCATTTTGCTGTTGCTGGGAGGTTTCTGAAGTGGTGATTTTAACATTCAGATCGGCAAGTTGTTTGGTAAGGGAGTTGACTTCACCAATGGCAGCTCGTAAAGCAACCCCGGTCTCGTAACGGGTTTGGGACAACTCGTTATTCATACTATGCAGCTGCTCATTTAAGAGCTGCGCCTGTTGGATAACTGTCTGACGGTTAGAGCTAAGCTCTGGATTGTTGCTCAAAGCCTGCCAAGACTCAAACAATTTGCTGAGGAGATCGTTGACCGCAAGTCCTGGAACTTCGTTGAAAGAGGTTTCGATGACCCGCATGGATTGTTGTTGGGTGGTAAGGTTGTTGATGGTGGAATTTTGGCTCATCAGCCGCTGAACCATAAACAGGTCGTATTGTCTGCTGATGCTGTCGCCGCGGACGCCATTTCCTTGAAAGCCGATGCCGGTAGGGGTGGCGACTGAAGTGGTCAGGCCAAGGACCTGCCGTGAGTACCCCGGCGTGTTAACGTTTGCAATATTATGGCCGGTAACGGTGATAGCTGACATGTGAGTCAGCAGGGCTTCTTTGGCAATATTAAGGGTGGCGGAAACACTCATGGCTAGACTCCGCAGCTGATATAGCTTGGCATGTTTTTGCCTCGTGCCAGGGAGCGGCCCGGGATGCGGTAGGTGTTGTCAGCCTCGGCGGGTCTGGTGATCAGGGCGATGGCGTCGCTCAAATAGCGCAAGGTATCTTCGGTGAAGCGCTTGTTGATTGTGTTTTTGGTCTGAATTTCTTGTCGGACGTTGGTGATTTTAGTTTTGTAGCTGTCGATCAGGCTGGATTGTTCAGGTGTCAGGCTGGTTGAGGCAGGATCTTTACGCAGCGCCGAAAACGAGCTTTGCAGTGCATCGTCAAGGTAGTGGATCTTGGAGAGGAGGACATCCTTTTGATGGCTTATGCGAAAGAGTTCCTGGGTGCTCATTGTCCGGAGCGCCTTGCTCTCTTCATGGAGGCTGGCAAGGAGATCTTGGGAGAGCTTGAGGCTGACAGCCAGACCTTCAATAATCTCTTGCCCACTTTTGGTCTTTGTTTCGCTTGTTGTGGTCATTGTTGCACCTTCTTTGGGTGGACGATGATTCTCATATCCGAAAGAGAAATCATCGCCTTGCTATTTTGTCGGGGGTGTTATCCCGCCTGAGAGTTGTTTGTAGAGGACATCCGCCAGGCCAAGCCCTCTGCCACTGGCGATCTCTTTGGATAATCCTTCATCGTACATTGACTGATACATATCCTCTGCGTAACCGCTGGTGAAGAGGCCGTCTTTCGGGACGGTCTTGCGCATGGCGGTCAGCATTTGCTGGATAATAATGGCCTCGAAATTTTGACAGGCCTCTTTCAATTTCCTCTCTTTAGGTGTATCGGTTGTTTGCCCAATTTTCTTGAATGGAAACGAGGGGCTCTGTTGAATCTGCATGGCGTGGCTCTCAACTAGATGATGGTTAATTCAGCTTGCATGGCACCTGCGGCCTTGATGGCTTGAAAGATGGCGATCAAGTCACGGGGGGCAGCCCCGACTGAGTTTAAGGCGCGGACCAGTTCCCCCAAGGTGACGCCAGGGGATAACTTGACCAGTCGATTGCTCTGTGGAGAGCCATTTTTCGCTGCAATGTCTGCGGTCATTTGTCTGACCATGTCGTCGGTCAAGACTTTGCCGACCATATCTTTGCCAACATTCTGATTCGGGTCGTTGGCCACCTGGATGCTCAGGGTCCCATGGGAGAGGGCCAGCTGGCTGATGAGGACATTTTCTCCCATGACGATGGTGCCGGTCCGCTCATCGACCACTACTTTAGAGATCGCGGCTGGCGTGACATCGAGATTTTCGAGATCGGCCAGGAGGACAATCTCCTGCTGGCGGTATTTGTCTGGCACCACCACCGTAACGGTGGAACCATCCTTAGCGGAGGCATAGCTGCTACCAAGGAAACTGTTGATCGCCGTAGTCAGCCGCGAAACGGTGGTGAAATCGGCAGAGTTCAGGCTTAAGGTGATTTCGTTTTTCCCGCCGAAGGAGACGGGCACCTCTTTTTCGACAGTGGCGCCTGCCGGGATGCGGGCGACGGTAAGGTGGTTCTCCTGGCTACCATCCGGCGGGTTGCCGGTCACCTTGAAGCCTCCGATACTGACTGGGCCTTGGGCAATGGCGTAGGTCTCCTCGTCCAAGCCTTTCAGGGGGGTCACCACCAGGGTGCCGCCCTGCAGGGAAGAGGCGTCGCCGAGCGAGGAGAGGGTGACATCCAGGCTCTGTCCGGCCTTGATGAAGGGGGGCAGGGTGGCGGTGACCATGACCCCTGCGACGTTTTTCACCTTCAGGTCTTTTTCGTTTACACTCATGCCGATGTTCTTGAGCATGTTGGCTAAGCCCTGGGTGGTGAAGGCGGATTTGTTGCCGTCACCAGTGCCGTTTAGGCCGACAACCAGACCATAACCGACCAGTTGGTTGCCACGTACGCCTTTGACTGAGGCCAAATCTTTGACGAGAACGGCTTTGGCCTGAGTTGCCAAACTTAGCAGGGCGATAACGAGAAGGGTTGTTTTTATGATCCGCATGGCGATTCCTTGTCTAGGCAAAGGGTGGTTGGGGTATTTTCTGCTTTGCTGCGGTCGTGCTTTATCGTTAGAGCAATTGATATGCCAGTGACCGGGAGAATAAAATAGAGCAGTGATCCTGTGGTGTTGCGTCGAGCCAGTTTGCCTTGAGGCTGTGGCTGGGCAATAAATTCCTAGCAGGGCATAGGTGCCGGGTCTAGAACGGCCAGATCACATCCAGGGCGTTCGTCAGCCAGCCGGGTTCTTGCTTGGAGGCCAGGGCGCCAGTGCCGTTATACTCAATCCTGGCGTCGGCAATATTTGAAGATAGGATTGAGTTGTCTTGAGTGATGTCCGAGGGCCTGACGATACCGGAGAGGATGATGTGCTGGGTCTCGTTGTTGACCCGAATTTCTCGGTATCCTTGAATCATCAGATTGCCGTCCATGGCGATGTCGACCACTTTGGCGGACATCGTGGCGGTGACGGAGCTGCTGCGGTCGGTATCGCCCTTCCCTTCAAAGGAGTTGCTCAGGTTAGCGTTGATGCTGGTCAGGGAGGGGGTGTGCGTGCCGCCGTTGGTGAGCAAGGATTGTTCAAAGCCAAACAACGAGGCGATACCGCCGGTGAAGCTTGAATCACGAGTGGTCTTGGTGTTGGCGCTTTTCTTACCATTTGAGGTTTCGACGATCTTGACCAGCACGATGTCGCCGATCCGTCTGGCCCGGTTGTCCTGGTAGATATTTTTGGACTTGGCCGAGTAGATCGATCCCTCGCTCGGTTGTGCCATCTTCTCCTCGACCATGGGCAGGCTGTAGCGCTCCGGGATAGGTGGCGGTACTTGCGAGGTTTGGTTGACACAGCCAGTTAGGGCGCATAGCAGGGTGATGGCGGGGATAACGTGCTTCATGATCTGCTCCTTGTGCAGAGGGCTTACGCTGCGAATGGAAATTTAAAGGAACTTGCCTGTTCTTTTCTCAAACGGAATGAAAAAGCCAAAGTGGTTACGGTTAGAATTGAGTCTGGACGGTGCTTGGTCCAATGATTGTTGCGAAAATCTCCTTGCGGCTCATCAGGTTTTTGACCTTGATTATCTCGCCTTTGGCACCGGACTTCAAAACTCGGCCTGGCACGCTTACCGTCAGGAGATCATTGGTGGCCAGGATAGAGATGATGTCGCCGCGTTTGACCAGTTCTGGTTCCTTGAGGGTTTTGCCATAGAGAATAGATCCTGCCTGCAGCGTTGTCGTGAGCTCCTTGCCGATCGCGGCGGACTCGTCGGTGATGATATCTGGCCCGAGCATGGTGATCTCTTGCCGCACGCGTTTGATGTGCTGGGCGAGGATGATGCTTTTGCGGGGCAAGGCGCTGGTCGTGCAAATCACGTCTCCGAAAAGCGCGAGGTCTCCACTTAATTTGATTCTCTTTTGCGCAACGCCGTCTACCAAGACATCGGTGATGATCGTTTGTTGACCGAGGGGTTTGCCTGGTTGCAACCCAGAGATGATTTGGAAATCGAGCGATCCTGTCGGGACGGTGACCGATTGAGGGGTTGCACTGAATTTTTTGACGATAATGTCCTGTTTCGCTAATGCACCCTTGGTCGTCAGCAGATCGAAGAAGACGTGTTGCAGCTGATCGCCCTCTAAGGTGACTTCGTTTTCCGTTGACCAAGCTGGCTGGCTCGGGAGCAGGTAAAGCAAAATCAGGCAGAGGCTTGAGAGGGCAAGAGAAAAGCGTTTCATGACTACCGTTTCAGGGTGTTGGCTATTTCGAGTAACTGGTCGGCCGTGGTTACGGCCTTGGAGTTGCTTTCAAAGGCCCTCTGGGTGATGATCAGGTTGACCATCTCCTCGGTGACGTTGACGTTTGAGGTCTCAAGAAAGTTTTGGGTCAAGGTGCCGATCCCGTTGCTGCCGGGGTTAGCCTCGGTGGGTGCACCGGAGGCATCGCTTTCGAGATAGAGATTGCCGCCCTCGCTTTTCAGACCGGCTGGGTTGATGAAGTTGTGGAGGGTCAGTTGTACCGACCCTAGAGTCTGCTCGGCCTGATCTTTTGCTACCAACATACCGCCTGAGTCAACATTGATAGTGGTGGTGCCGGTAGGGATGGCAAATTCCGGCTGCAGGCGATCGCCATTGGCGGTAACAATATAGCCGTCGGCATCTCTTTTGAAGCTGCCGTCCCGGGTGTAATAAGATACGCCATCTCGGACGATTTTAAAAAAGCCGTCACCCTGAATGGCCATGTCCAAATCATTGCCGGTCTCGGTGATTGACCCTTGTGTAAACACCTTTTGGATGGAGGTGACTCGGGTGCCAAGACCCACTTGCACGCCGGTGGGGACCATGCCACCCGCTACCGTTTCTGCTCCTACCGAGCGCAGGGATTGATAGAAGAGATCCTCGAACTGGGTGCGGCTCTTCTTGAAGCCACCGGTGTTGACATTGGCCAGGTTGTTGGAAATGACATCCAGTTGTGTCTGTTGGCCGTTCATGCCGGTGCGGGCTGAGTAGAGGGCGCGAATCATGGTGTTCTCCTAAAAAAAATAATTTTGGCGAGCTGGTTGGAAGCGTGGAGTGTCGTTCTTTCCCACAGGACTCTGTCCGCTTCATTGGCGTTATGTCAATTTGCCAACTCTGGATGTTGACTGCTGGTCGATATCGTCTGTCGTCTGGATGGCTTTCTGTTGACTTTGGTAAGCCCGTTGCAGGTCGATCATCTCGGTCATCTCGGCCACGACGTTAACATTAGCGCCTTCGAGATGTCCTTGTTGGATGTTTGGTGCTTCAACCGCCTGTTCCTGGGCACCACCTTCCTTGACCCTGAAGAGATTGGTGCCCTCTTTTTCGAGGCCTTGCAGGTCAGGAAAGGATGCAAGTGAGAGACGGTTGATCTGCTCGCCGTTGGCGGTAATCTGGCCGTCACGGCCAACATGGATATTTTGGTCTGGCAGGGTAATGGCACCGCCGTCTCCCAGGACCAGGTAACCGTCGAAGGTGCTGAGTTGCCCTTCGTTGTTTAAGGTGAAATTACCGTTTCTGGTGTAGCGGATCCCATTTGGCGTCTGGACCTTAAAAAAACCATCCCCGTTGATGGCAAAATCAAGAGGGTTGTCGGTTTGTTTGGCACTGCCCTGCGCATGGTTTGTAAGTACTTTCAGCCCCTTACCGACACGAGTACGGTGGTCTGCCGTTTTGAACATCATCTCCCAGAAGGTGATCTCCTCCTTTTTATAGCCAGCAGTGTCGACGTTGGCTAAGTTGTTGGATATTTGGTCCATTCGGTGTTCATGGGCCAGCATGGTTTCAGTCCCTTCGATCATGCCGAGGCGGTTTTGGACGAACACGGTTTCCTCCTTCAATGAGTAATAACTTAGACTTTGGTTGTGACTTCTGCAACTTGTATGCCAAGGGGTAATGGTGGGGTAGGGCTTGTGCGGCGGAGGATGGATGCGGTCTTGCCGTCAGAGGTGAGGCAATTTTTGCCTAGGAGGAGGGGTCAGCGTTTCGGGGTGTAACTCTGGTTGGTGCGGTAGACGAAGGCCAGGATCTCAGCGACGAGAATGTATGTCTCGGGAGGGATCTCTTGATTGAGATTTAAGCGGGAGAGGATTTCGACTAAATCGCTGTTTGGCTGAATGGGGATGCCGTGTTCTTCAGCCAGTGAGATGATCTTATCTGCCAGGAGACCCATGCCTTTACCTACCAGGCGTGGGGAAGCGTCCTTCTCCTTATCATATTTGATGGCGACGGCTTTTTTTTGAGGCTTTGTCTTGCTGGATGCAGGGTTTTGCGTCATACTGAGGGAGAAAACGGTGCGAGGTTGGGGTTGTATAGAGGTTGGCCACAACGCCCCGTGGACAGGTGTCAACGGCAGTTTGTCCTCTGAATGTTTACCTAATATGAAATTTCCCCGGACTTTGCAACCGGCAATTTTTTTTGGAAGGAGTCAAGACAACGAATTATGAGAGAAAAGAAGCAGGGGAGAGCCGTTGTCTTGTTGAGCGGGGGGCTTGATTCGACAACTGTCCTGGCGATGGCCAGGCAGCAGGGGTATCAGTGCTATTGTTTGAGTTTTTCCTATGGACAACGGCAAACGATTGAGCTGAAACGGGCGCAAGAAAATGCGGCGTTCTATCAGGCTGAACGGCACCTCGTGTTGGAGTTGGGCCTTGATAAGATTGGAGGTTCCGCCTTGACTGAGGATATTGCGGTGCCAAAGAATACATCGGTCTGCCAGGACGGAGGTGCGCAGGCGGGGGAAATTCCGGTTACCTATGTGCCGGGGCGCAATACAATATTTTTGTCATATGCCATGGCTTGGGCCGAGGTCGTAGGGGCGTGGGATATCTTTATTGGAGTCAATGCCATGGACTATAGTGGTTATCCAGATTGTCGCCCTGAGTATCTGCATGCTTTTGGAGAGTTGGCTAATCTGGCGACACGGGTCGGGGTGTTGGGCGGAGGCAAGTTCGTTGTTCATGCGCCTCTCTTGCGGATGACGAAGAAGGAGATTATTTTGGCGGGAATGGCCTTGGGTGTGGATTATCAAAAGACGCACAGCTGTTATGATCCAAACTTGCAAGGGTTAGCCTGCGGCGCTTGTGATGCCTGCCAGCTTCGCCAAAAAGGTTTTGCCGAAGCTGGGTTGCTTGACCCGTTGGAATATCAGGAGAAGAGAGGAGGTTCTTGTGATTGATTCACGCCTCGCGACACATCCTGGGCATCTGCTGATGATTGGTCTTCCCGGCTGTGAACTTGATGCTTCGACTTTGGATTTGATTCGGCAAGAAGGGATTCATAACTTTATCTTGTTTCGGAGAAATGTTCGGGATCGAAAGCAATTGACCGATTTGTGCACCGCCTTGCGGGAGAGCTGTCTGGAGCAAGGTCTGCCGCGTCCGTTGATTGCAATTGACCAAGAGGGGGGGCAGGTGGCGCGCTTGCCTCCGCCATTTTCGATTTTTCCTGAGCCTCGGCAGGTGGCAGCAGGGGCCGACTGTCGGCCCCTGCTGCATCAATATGCAACGATCTGCGCGACTGAGCTTGTGGAAGTTGGTATCAACATGAATCTGGCCCCGGTGTTGGATGTTTGCCCAACGGGGCAAGGGTTATTCATGGAGCGCCGCTGTCTTGGCGATGACCCACAGCTGGTGGCAGAATTGGGCGTGATTGTGATCAATGGTTTGCAGGGGTGTGGTGTGGCCGCCTGTGCCAAGCATTTCCCCGGTCTGGGTGCGGCCATGTTGGACCCGCATTTAGAACTACCGGTGGTAGATCTGTCAGAAGAGCGGATTGTGAGCAACGAGATGGAGCCTTTCCGGTTGGCCTTTGCCAAGAAGGTCGCCTCGGTCATGACCTCGCATGCTCTTTATGCCAATTTGGATCCAGAGTTACCGGGCACATTGTCCGGCAAGGTGGTGCATGATCTCCTGCGGCAACGTTGTGCCTACGATGGTTTAATTGTGACCGACGACATGGAGATGGGGGCGATTGGTAACTTCATGGAATTTCCTGAGGCGGTTGTTAAGGCCTTCCAGGCTGGAGCCGATCTGGTGCTGATCTGTCAGGATCACACCAAGATCAGACGAGCGCTGCCGGCGCTGCGAGATGCCCTGCGCAGTGGCCTCATTGAAAATGCTAGGTGCCAGGATTCACTGCGTCGTCAGGCAGAGATTTTGCGGTGGGCTGCGATTTGATGACCGATAGGTCCGGTCTATTCCATGGCGTTGCGAGAAAGAATAAGATTTAAATAAACTGGCTGGTCAAGTGACTGGACTTTGTGTATCATTAAGATGAAGGGGTTGTTCAATAGTCCCGCAGCCGAGGAGCGCTTGTGAAACGAGAGCGAGTATCCTTTGCGCGGCTGAGAAAACGATGCGTGTGTCGCAGTCATGATGCCGCTTGGCGGCAAAAAAGGCGTAGAGCAGAATTCCTGCGCCGTGGCGTATCTGTCTTCGCTTGTTTTTCGAGGAGAGATGCAGGGTGAAAACATCTATAGGAGGGTTCTATGGAGCTTCAAGTAGAAGGCCGGAATGTCGAGATCAGAAAGTCGTGGCAGGAGAAGATTGAAGAAGAGAAGGTTCGTCTCGATCGCCATCACCCGGGCCTGGTTCTTAATCTAAGGGTCACTATTGCCGGGACGGCCCATCATAAGGAAGGTGGCCATGAATTGCAGTTGGTGGCAGCCGTACCCAATGATACAGTCGTGGTGAAGAGGAAGGGAGAAAATGTTAAGGCCCTGCTCTGTGATGCCTTTGATACGATGGGATTGCAATTGAAGGAGTTGCAACGCAAGCGTCGGCAGAGTGTCAAGATCGTCGATGCTGCTCAGGATGGTGCGGTAGTGGAAGGGGTAGTCAAAAAATTGATGCCTCACGAATCGTACGGTTTTATTGCTGGCCCTGATGGGCGAGAGGTCTATTTTCATGAGAACGCCTTGAAAGATTTGAAAATGGATCAGCTTACCGAGGGAGATTTGGTGAAATTTTGCGAGTCGGACGGCGACAAGGGGCCCTGTGCCTCATGGGTTAGATCTGTCTAAGTCTTAGTAAGTTCGCGCGAGTCGTGAGTCGGCTTTGGCCCATTGCACGAAACAAAGCGACCTGATCCAGTTGCGAAATTGTTATGAGCCCACAGGGAAAACCTCTGTGGGCTTTCCTTATTCTGCCGGTTGAGAGAGCAGTTTTTGCTGTTAAATGGAAAAGAAGGTGTGATCTATGAGTTTGTTGAATCAGGTTGATATTGGTAATGAGTACCGTGCCGCCAAAGCAGAGGTGTTGGCCGAGAGGATCGCGATCCGCAAGCAGGAGTTGGCCGATGACCTCCTGATTCTCTGTCATCACTACCAGCAGGACGCGGTCTTTGCTTTCGCCCATGAAACGGGGGATTCGCTGAAATTGGCGAAGCGTGCGGCAGAGTCGTCTTCACGGCGTTACATCGTCTTCTGCGGGGTGCATTTCATGGCGGAATCTGCCGACATCCTGACTTCGGAAGGACAGGTTGTCATCCTGCCAGACCTAACCGCAGGCTGTTCGATGGCGGATATGGCGACCTATGAGGAGGTTGAAGGCGCTTGGCGAGAGTTGGCGACGCTGATCGATGTCGAGAAGATGCTTCCCGTTACCTATGTCAACTCTTCGGCCAGACTGAAGGCCTTTGTCGGTGAGCATGGCGGCTCAGTCTGTACCTCCTCCAATGCTGAGCGGGTTCTGACCTGGGGCTTGGAGCGTGGTGAAAAGGTTTTTTTCTTTCCTGACGAGCACTTAGGACGCAATTCTGCTCATGCGTTGGGGATTCCCGCTGATGAAGTCGTGTTGTGGACTCGTGGTGAAAAACTGGGGGGGAACACCCCGGAGGCTCTGTCGCGAGCAAAAGTCATTCTCTGGGATGGCTACTGCACGGTGCATATGCAGTTTTCAGTCGATCAGATCAATACCCTGCGGCAGGAAGATCCGGATGTGCAGGTGATTGTTCACCCTGAGTGTCGTCGGGAGGTGGTGCAGGCCGCCGACAGTTATGGCTCGACTGAGATGATAATCAAGGCAGTGTCGCAGTCGCCGGCGGGATCAAGTTGGGCGGTGGGGACGGAGATCAATTTGGTGAAGCGACTGGCGCAAGCCTTCCCGGAGAAAAATATACGTTCCGTGTCACCTTTTGAGTGCCTGTGCTCGACTATGTATCGCATCGATCCGGCTCATTTACTGTGGGCCTTGGATAATCTGGCAGCGGGTAAAGTGGTGAACCGGATTACGGTAGATGCCGCTACTGCCAAGCAGGCCAAGAAGGCCTTGGATCGGATGTTGATGATTTAGGATTGGATTGTTTCCGCCTGTACTTGACAGTTTCCTGATGCGTGGAGCCGAAGGAGCTCAATTATTGTGGGGGCCAGTACGCCCTCCCCTTGCTTTGCACAAATTCCATGTCCGGCAGGATGAGACAGGTGAGATGTCCGCCGTACACCGCGCCGGTGTCGATGCCGATTCGATGTTGGTCGATACGTGGTTTTGAAAATGGCGTATGTCCGAAGATCACCGGTTTGCCGAAGTTGAAGTCGGAGGCAAGAAATTCCTCTCGAGCCCAGAAAAGCCAGGATTTTGGTTGCAGCGCCAATGGACGGCCCGGCAGCAGTCCGGCGTGGACGTAAAGCGCTTCTTGGTTTTGCCAGAACGGGATCAAGTTACGGAAAAAATCGAGATGGGTTGGCGGAAGCTCCGGGACCGCAGACTCTCCGGGGATTATGCCGTAACTGGCCAGAGTCTCGGCACCACCGACTTCCAGAAATGGTGTCTCCTCCTTTCCTTCCAGAAAAGTGAGCAGCATCTGCTCGTGATTGCCCATGAGGGTGATGACGCGCGGCAGGCGTTTTTTGATGGAGAATATTTCATCGATCACCTGTCGTGAATCAGGGCCGCGATCAATGTAATCGCCGAGAAAGACCACGGTGTCTTCT
>JAQUKQ010000023.1 GCA_028718985.1 Desulfobulbaceae bacterium
TCGATTGGGCGCGCTTCCTGGGGTGCAGAAGTTGATTTTGTCCCATGCCTATGAGTCGGTAGCTGTCGGTATGGAGTCAGAGCAGTTATTTACCAATGCTGTTGGCGTTTGTGAGACTAAACTCTCACCACAGGAATTGCTTGCCGAGCTTTTGCAGACCGAGGCTGCCATGGGGCGCGATCGCAGTCAAGGGATGGACAGGATCATCGACCTTGATATCCTCTACTATGATGACGCTGTTGTGCAGGATCATACGCTCTCTATCCCTCATCCAGAAATTGCCAATCGTCTCTTTGTCCTGGCACCACTGGCGGAGATCTCCCCAGACCATCTGCACCCGTTGACTGGCCTGACCAGTCTACAGATGCAACGGCGCGTGCTGGATCAAAAGGTCGCTCAAATTCCCTGGGAGTAATGCTGGTGAGTCCGATTCGTTTATTGATACTGGCCTCGTTAGGGTATATCCTCTACCGGCTTTTGTTCGGCAGGGGACAAGGGCGCACCAATAGCGGGCCGTCGCAGGCAGAAGGCAAGCGGCAAGTCGATGATGTGCTGGTTGAGGATCCGGTATGCCATCTCTATATCCCGCAGCGAGAGGCAGAGTCGCTGATTATTTCGGGGACAACCCACTATTTTTGCAGCCCTGAGTGCCGCAAAAAATTTCAATCTGAAAAAAGGAGCTAGTGTATGAAATTCTTCATTGATACCGCAAATGTTGCTGAGATCAAAGAGGCTGTGGCCTTGGGCATGGTCGACGGCGTCACCACCAACCCGTCGCTCATCGCTCGCGAGAAACGTCCCTTTGAGAAGATCATCAAGGAGATTGCCGGTATCGTTGATGGCCCGATCAGCGCCGAGGTCATCTCTCTGGAGGCCAAGGGGATGGTAACGGAGGGGCGCAAGCTTGCCAAAATCCATAACAATATCGTCATCAAAGTGCCTATGACCCCCGATGGCCTGAAGGCCACCCGCATCTTTGCGGCCGAGGGCATCAAGACCAATGTAACCCTGATTTTTTCCGCCACTCAGGCCTTGCTAGCAGCTAAAGCCGGGGCCACGTATGCCAGTCCCTTTGTTGGCCGGCTTGATGATATCGCTCTCACCGGCATGGATCTGATTGCCGATATTATGACTATTTACGATAACTATGGCTACTCAACCGAGGTCATTGTCGCCTCAGTGCGCAGTCCGACCCATGTGCTGGATGCGGCGCTTATCGGGGCCGATATCGCCACCATTCCGTTTAAGGTGATCCTGCAGTTGGCACAGCATCCACTCACCGATCGTGGTATCGAAAGCTTTTTGGCTGACTGGGAGAAACGACAAAAGTAGTCTTCTAGCTCTTCTGTCGCGCAACATCTTGCGGTGAACGAGCCGGTTCGCGGAGACGGGCTTACAAACTCCGGCCTGTCTGCCGCTTACCTGTGGCGTGGCTGAAGGGTCATAACGGGCTGAGTAAAGATAAAAAAATAGTTGTTTGCCGTTTGAAGGCAAGTCTCAATAAAAAAGGCGGGAATCCGAAAGGGATCCCGCCTTTTTTATTGGGTATGTGAGTGTTGTTTATTGGGGCTTTTGCTCTTGGCCTGCTGCCTGTCGTTGCTGGTTCAGATAGAGGGCCTGGAAGTTGACGGGCTCCATGATGAAGGGGACAAAGCCACCATCAACCGTGAGCTGGCTGATGATTTGACGGGTGTAGGGGAACATCATGGAGGGACAGTCAACGGAGAGAACAGAGGGCATGTGTTGTTCAGGGATGTTTTTTATGGTGAAGACGGCGCAATGTTCGATTTCGATAATGAAGAGGGTCTTTGTGTCCTCGCCATGGGTTACTTTGGCGGTTATCGAAAGGGTCACCTCATAGAGGCTGTCGCCTTCGATGGGGCTGTTTTTGAGGCCGAGATTGACCTCGACCTTTGGTTCATTCTGCTTCGTGGTAAAAACGGCAGGTGAATTTGGGCTTTCAAAGGACAAATCTTTGACGTACATCTTTTGGAGGCGAAAGATGGGGGCTTCGGGCTGGTTGCTGGTCTGTTGGTCGGTATTGTTCTCAGTCATAGAGGGTTCCTTATGTGTATGGAGGAGTCAGTTTATCTGCCGTAACGTATCGTAACTAGCCGGCTTCTGTCTCAGAAGAGCAAAAACCGGGACTGTTTAGCTGTGCTGCAGATGTGTGCAATAGTGCACAATAAGTAAAGCTGGTCTGGGCAAGCAGGCCTATGAACAAGCAGGTGCTGCGCTGCTAAACAGGGACAAAGTTTCAACACTTATACTGGAAAGTGTAAGAAGTGAAAAGTTTTTTTTGGCTTAGGGCGGGGCTTACGACTTCTTAAACAGTGATGGGACGATGTAGTTTCGCTGCAGGAGCGTGTAAAAATCGGTTCGATTGCGGTCGGCAATTCTGGCCGCTTGGCTGACATTTCCTTCGGTCATTTTCAGGAGACTGATCAGGTAGTCTTGCTCAAAACGCAGGCGCGCTTCCGCGAAGGTTGGATACGGGGTAAAGGTTTTTTTAATGGTGGTCGCCATTAGGGCGGCAGAGATAATTGGGGTGGTGGCGAGTGCCACCGAATGTTCGACGACATTGTATAACTGGCGGATATTGCCAGGCCAGGGTTCACCGATCAGCATCTCCATGGCCTCGGGGGCGAAGGCGTGGATGGTTTTGTCGGCGTAAACGGCGCTTTCTCGCAAGAAGTGGTAGGCCAGGAGAGGGATGTCTTCGGCCCGTTCGGCAAGTGACGGTAAGGTTAGTGCCACCACATTCAAACGGTAGTAGAGGTCTTCCCGGAAGCTGCCGTCTGCGACCATCTTGGCTAAAGGGCGATGGGTGGCCGAGAGGATGCGAACATCGACTGGAATCGACTCGGTCGAGCCAACCGGGCGCAGAGTTCTCTCCTGGATGACCCGCAGTAATTTGACCTGAAAGGCTAACGGTGTGTCGCCGATCTCATCTAAAAACAAGGTGCCGGTATCTGCCGCCCGGATCAGTCCGTGGTGATCTTTGACCGCCCCAGTGAATGAACCTTTGACATGGCCAAAGAGTTCTGATTCCAACAAGGTCTCGGGGATGGCGCCACAGTTGACCGCGATAAAGGGTTGGGCCCGTCGAGGGCTGGCTCGATGGATGGCCTTGGCAAGGAGCTCCTTGCCGGTGCCGCTTTCACCCATGATCAGGATATTTGACCTGCCCTCTGCTACAAGGCGGGCCTCTGCCATGATATCGGTCATCATTCGACTTTGATAGATAATGCCGCGGCACCAATCTTCGGCACAGCCTTCTTGCGCATTTTGCGAGGGGCCACTGAGACTCAAGGCACGTTCGACCTCACGGAGCAGGATTTTGCTGTCGAGAGGCTTGGTCAGGAAGGAGAAGACACCTTTTTGGGTAGCGGCAACGGCGTCAGGGATTGAACCATGGGCAGTCATGATAATGACTGGTAAGAAGGCGTTGAAGGCGCGGATACTCTCGAAGAGCTTCAGGCCATCCATGCCATTCATGCGTAAATCGGTAATGACTAACGATGGACTGATTACCGGCAGGTTGGCCAGGGCTTCTTCTCCGCTGGTTGCCTGGCGAACCTTGTAGCCAGCACCGGTGAGGCGGATTGAGAGGAGGCTCAAAAGGTCAGTGTCATCGTCAACGAGCAAGATGGTGTTTTGGGGGATAGTCATGGCATTGTTGTGGTTGTTATGATTGTGAAGGGGGGAAATTATGGCTTTTTCCGGTCACGGTCAATCAAATCACGTTCGATATTCTGTAGTTTCTGAAGTTTCTCTGCCAGGTCGTCGCGTTCTTGCCGGCAGGCATTCAAGTCTTCGGACTGGGTGGTCAATTTTTTTCGGGTCGAACGGAGAGTCTGACTACCTTGCTTACTTTGGGCCTGTACCGTCACATGCGAGGTCAGTTGGTCATTGAGGAGAATAAACAGGTCTGCCAGTTGGCGATGCAGGTCGGCGTTCTGACGGGCGGTCTCAAGGAATTTAATGGCCTGCTCGGGGGTGACAAGCTTCTGGTCAGGGAGGCCTGCTAACAGGACCAATTGCAGTGCAGGGACCTGATCGCCAGGGGAGCTTTCTATCGCTTGCAGGAGACGCTTGTGCTCACTATCCAGCTCATCACTGGTGAGAGGTTTTAGAGCCCCATAATAGGCCAAGGCATCGGCAAGGGTCGCCTCTGGTCCATCACTATGCCAATAGGGGCCAGCGGACAGTTTCAGGACTGGCGCAGGCGGGGGCGCAACTGGTTGTGATGGTTGGATTGGCAGACAACCGGTCATAATAAAAGTCAGTAAAAGAAAGAAAGAGAGGGGCAAGAGACGCATGGTTTTTTTTATGAGGTAAGGGGAAGGGTGAGTCTGAAACAGGCCCCGGGTTCGTCGTGTCGGGTCAGTTCCAGGGTGCCGTTATGGGCGAGAACGTATTCATGGGCAATGGCAAGCCCTAAGCCGGTGCCCTTGATGTGACTTTGGCAAACGGCGCTACCCTGAAAGAAAGGGGAAAAAATTTGTTCCCTTTCAGTCGCAGGGATGCCAGGGCCAGAGTCTCGGATTTCGATTATGGCGTTGTTCTCCTGGCGCAAGGCGTTGATAGTGATGACACCTTCGGCCGGGGTGTATTTAATGGCATTGGACAGCAGATTGTCGAGAACATTTTTGAGTCGTGGGCGGTCTCCATGGATGGTCATGGGTTCAATTTTGCTGTGCAGAATCAACTCATTTTTGAGGATGGCCGGCTTGTAGGGTGTGATGGTTTCGTTGACGAGATCCTCCAAAGGAAAGTCGGTGAGATTAAGACACGTCTTTTCGGCCTGGGCCATGGTGATACCCACCAGGTTTTCGATCAGATTTTTGAGGTGGCTGCAGTTTTTATGCAGGATGAGGATGACCTCTCTCTGTTCGTTTGAAACCGGGCCGACAACGCCGTCACTCAAAAGCTCGGCGGCTTCGTAGATTGAGGCGAGAGGTGTTTTGAGCTCATGGGAGATATGGGAGGCAAATTTATTCTTCTCTTGTTCGTAGAGGTGGAGTTTCCGGCGCAACCAGTTGAGGCGCTGGCCGAGAAAAACCATGTCTTCCGGTCCGCTAACGGTAATCTCTTTTTCAAATTCACCTTGGCCGAGGAGGTGGATGCCCTGGTCAACTTGTTTGATCGGCCTTGCGATCAGTCGGGTGAGGAACAGGGCCAGGAGGATGGTAAGCGGTAGGCAGGTACTGGCTAAGGCCAGCAGGAGTTTTTCGGCATGGGCCTCTTCTTTGTGCAAATTCTCAACTTCCTGATACACCCCATCAAGGCTCATGTGGTAGATCTGGCGCCCCAAGTCATTGAGGGTTGTGAAGTCGTTATCGTTGAGGGCGACCAATTGCGGACTAAGGGCCAGGCTAAAGGCCTCCCGGATCTTGTTTTCGGTCTTGGAGAGACGGGTCAGCAGATTTTTTGCCTGGTCGCTTTGAGGCAGGGCGTGCAGACTGGCCAGCGAGGTGTCGATCTGTTCGATGATGGCAAGCAGTTCATCATGCAGCGCGACATCTCCCAGCACCTGATATTGACGCAGGCGGCGCTCTTGATTGGTGATCTGTTCTTGTAATGTCTGACTCAACTGACTGGTTGTGACCGAGCGGTAGACCGATGCTGAGCTGTCTTTGACCAGGCGATCCATTAAGAGATCGGAGGCCAACAGAACACCAAAGAGTGGTAGCGAGATGAGCGCCATAGCCAGGAGCACCAGGGCAAAGAACGATTTTGGCCAGAATCGGAGCATAGCTAAGATCCCTCCTTGGCAGAATCAAGAACCTGTTTGAGAAAGATGCCGGTGGCGGAATTTGGGCAGGCGGCCACCTCCTCTGGGGTGCCGCAGATCAGGATTTGACCGCCCCCTTCTCCACCCTCTGGACCTAAGTCGATGAGGTGGTCGGCTGTCTTGATGACGTCTAAGTTGTGTTCGATGACCACGATGGTGTTACCGGCGTCGACTAAGCGTCGCAGGACGGAGAGAAGGTGCTGGATATCGGCGGGGTGCAGACCGGTGGTGGGTTCGTCTAGGATGTAGAGGGTGCGCCCTGTGCCTCGTTTGCTCAGCTCGCGGGCCAGTTTGATGCGCTGGGCTTCGCCACCGGAGAGGGTGACGGACGATTGACCGAGGGAGACATAGGAGAGGCCAACATCGAGCAGGGTCTGGAGTCGGGACTTGATCGGCGGGATGGCCTTGAAAAATTCGAGGGCCTCCTCGACATTCATGGCCAGTACATCGGCGATCGATTTTGCCCGGTAGAGGATGTCCAAGGTATCACGATTGTAGCGTTTGCCTCGGCAGGACTCGCAGGTGACATAGACATCGGGCAGGAAATGCATGGCGATCTTGATGACGCCATCGCCTTCACAGGCCTCGCAGCGGCCGCCTTTGATGTTAAAGCTGAAACGGCCTGGCAGGTAGCCACGTGCTCTGGCCTCCGGTAGCCGGGAGAAAAGGTCGCGAATCGGTGTCAAGACCCCGGTGTAGGTGGCCGGGTTGGAGCGTGGCGTGCGGCCGATGGGGCTCTGGTCTATATCGATTACTTTGTCTATTGCTTCAAGGCCAAGGATTTGCTCGCAGTCGAAGTTCGCGTTTTGTCCGCCGCTCAAGATGGTCGTTGCCCCCTTGAGCAGGGTCTCCATGACCAGCGAGCTCTTGCCGGAACCGGAGACACCGGTGACACAGGTGAAGAGTCCGAGCGGAAAATCGACGGTCAGCCCTTTTAGGTTGTTGGCGCAGGCCTTTTGAATGGTGATGGCTTGGTCTGACCGCTTTATTTTGCGGCTTGTCGGTAGGGAGATGCTCAGACGACCGGAGAGGTAGCCGCCGGTTACCGATTTTTCTTCGGAAAAAAGCCCGCCTACCGGGCCGTTATAGACCACTTCGCCACCATGGATACCAGCCCCGGGGCCAATATCGAGGATATGATCGGCGGCCATGATAGTGTCGGAGTCGTGTTCAACGACAATCACGGTGTTGCCCAAATCTCGCAGTCGGATCAGGGTTGAAATCAGTCGCTGATTGTCACGCTGATGCAGGCCGATACTTGGTTCGTCAAGAATATAGAGGACGCCAGTCAGTGATGTGCCGATCTGGGAGGCGAGACGAATGCGCTGCGATTCTCCGCCGGAGAGGGTGGAGGCATTACGGGCTAGCGACAGATAGCCAAGTCCCACACCCTTCAAAAAGGTGAGGCGTTCACTGATCTCCTTAAGGATTGGGGTGCTGATGACCGTATCTTGCTGGCGGATCGGCACTTGCGGGAGTTCGTTTAGGAGCCGATCGATGCTCAGACTGCATAATTCGTAGATATTCCATGGCCCGAATTTAACCGATAGCGGAGCCGGACTAAGACGGGCACCGTGGCAGGCCGGACAGGGTTGTGTGTTGATAAAGTTCTCCAGGTCTTCGCGAACCGGGCCGGAGTTGGTCTCTTGAAAGCGCCGTGCCAGCTGAGGAATGATGCCTTCGTATGGCTTGGCGAAATGCAGCAAGCGTTGGCGGCGTTCATAGTTGAAGCTGATTTCTTGCGTGCCTGTGCCGTAGAGGATGGCCTCCTTGGCCTCTGGGGCCAAGGACTTGAATGGTGTGGTCAGGCTGAAGCCGTAATGGCGGGCGAGCGAAGCGAGGAGTTGATGGCTGTAGGACATCGGCGAGCTATTGCGCCACGGCGCGATGGCCCCTTGCGAAATGCTGAGATTCGGTTCGGGGATGATCAGCTTTGGATCAAAGAATTGGGTAACACCGAGCCCTCCGCAATCTGGGCAGGCCCCTTTGGGGTTGTTAAAAGAAAAAATCTGGGGCGACAGATCCGGCAGACTGATGCCGCAGGCGGCACAGGCGGCTCGTTCTGAGAAGAGGAGCTCTTCATTGTTCTCAGGGAAAATGACTAAGAGTTGCCCATCGCAAAGCCGAACCGCGGTGGTCACCGACTCGGAAAGACGTCGCTCGATGTTCTGCTTGATTACCAGGCGGTCCACCACCACTTGGATGCGATGGCGTTTATTCTTGTCGAGGGATATCTCCTGATCCAGATTGATGAATTCACCATTGACCCTGAGGCGCTGGAAGCCCTCCTTTTGCAGTCTGGCAAAGACTCCGGCATGGCTGCCTTTTTTGCCGTCCACCAGGGGGGCGAGCAGGATGATCTTACGGCCTTCGGGTAGAGCAAGGAGGCTTGTCACCATGTCTTCAATGCTCTGTGCCTGGATGACCGTACCGCACTGCGGGCAGAAAGGGCGGCCGACCCGGGCGTAAAGGAGGCGCAAATAGTCGTAGATCTCGGTAATCGTGCCGACGGTGGAACGCGGGTTGCGGTTGGTGGTACGCTGTTCGATGGAGACGGCGGGAGAGAGGCCTTCCAGGCTATCCACCTCTGGTTTGTCCATCTGGCCGAGGAATTGGCGGGCATAGGTGGAGAGTGACTCTACATAGCGGCGTTGGCCCTCGGCGTAGAGGGTGTCAAAGGCCAGTGTGGATTTGCCGGAGCCGCTCAAGCCGGTAAAGACGATAAGCTGGTCGCGGGGCAGATCAAGACTGATATTTTTGAGGTTATGCATTCGGGCTCCCCGGATGCGGATATGGCTTTGGGACATGGTAGTTGTGTTCGGCAAAGGCTTGAGGTGCAAGTCCGTTTTGGCAGGGACAGGCTTCGGAGGTGAATGTATTCCAGAGGGTGAAGTTTTATTGTTCGTGTCGAGCATGCTGACGTTAGCGAGAATACGCAATAGGCCGAAAGCGTCGTTTATTTCGAGGATCGGTGCGAGAACGTCCGGCTAAAGATACCAGAGTAGAGGCTACCATACATCAAAATTTATTGCACCGATTGTGTCGCTACCCAGTCGCACCTCATCTTGGTGGAATCGAGTTGGTTCAGGTAGGCAGACTCCGCAGTGCCGACATGCTTATGCAAGCCCGGCACGGCTTGAGCAGCCACGATGTCAGTAAAGAGATTTTTTTCGGAAAGAGCTGTCTTGATTAGACGACAGCACCAGAAGAGTATCATTTGCAATGATTTCATATTGATATGCTTATTTTGGCCCGCCTGAAACACGAAGTGAGCAAAGGTTGTCTCCATTCCCCGACAACATATTGTTGTTCGGGGTCTGGTTGGCAGCTGGCGGCCAGCATTTCTTTGAAAAATTACTATTAAATGCGGTATGTTGCAATGTTTATTCACTGGTTGGCATTAGCTTTGCTTAAGGGGGGAGGTGTCGTTCTTTTGGCGGTGCTCAGGGATAACGATTTGGGCCTATATGGGTACCCGCTTTTGAAAGTGCGTTCGCCAATCTTGGCAAATGTTTAGAAATCAACCAGTTTAAATTTGGAGGAAGCATGCGAAAAAAAATGATTGCAATGGCGGTCACCGCCATGATCTTAGGTGGTACCATTCAGGCTTGGGCTGCGTCATCGGTAGGCTCATTGAAGGTGACGACATCTCAGTGGGACGCCTCAAAAAAGGTGCTGACGCTTAATGTGACGAGTAAAGTAACCAAAACGGCCTTGACACTGTATTACGATGGGAAAAAATACCCGATGAAAGCAAAGGGTGGCGGGAAGTTCTCTTTGAGTCAGAAGATGACCTGCTACGACTCGAAAATTGAGGTTAAGAGTACGCAAGGGGCATCACTGTCGACAGGGGTTACGGTAAAAAATGGTAGTGCTTCTAATCAAACGTGCCCAGTAAGTACTGAGGGCAGTGGAGGAAGTGGTGGCAGTGGAGCGACACGCGACTTGGTGGTACTGGCAACCAATGATCTCGGTATGCATTGCGCTTGCCCCGGTACAGAATACTTCATGTTGTTACCGCCTTTCAACACGATCCGTGCCCAAGTCATTGAGCGGGGCAAAGAGCCCAAGGTGCTTGGGGCGGAGGACGGTATTGTCATAGAATATAAGATGGTGGAGAATACCGATGCAAGCTTGAAGAGCGATCCCTACTATTCCACTTGGATCAAAAATATGCCTAAATACGGTTTTGGCCCCGCCGTTCGTGCCGACGGGAAGGTCCAAGGCATTTCGGGAGCTACCCTGTCCGGTCAATTAGAACCACAAAAAGAAGGGTGGTGGGAGATCGTTGGCATACCTGCCTATCCGGACGCCACCAACTCGACGGCTGCGGATAAAATCATGACCGACCCCTTGGGCGGTCCTAATCGGAATCCCTATCTCACCGCCGAGATCAAGGTTAAAGATGCCGTTAGTGGTCAGCTCTTAACCGAGACCAAGGCTGTCGTGCCGGTGGCATTTGGCGGCTGTTGTAACTGCCACCTGCAATTGACCAAGGATAAGGGCATGGAGCCGACCCCGGCCAACTCGTTTGCCCTGATGGGGTCTTTGCATAAACGGGATAGTGGCATCGATTTTTCAAAGATTGATCCGGATGGTGACGGCCAGCCTGGTCCTATTCGATGCTCGGCGTGTCATCTCGACCCAGCTATGGGAGAGACAACGGCGCCAGGGTACAAAGGTTATGCAACTTCAAAATATACCTTCTCTAACGTTCTGCACCGTTGGCACGCAGAAAATGAGGCGGTTAAGAAGTATGATCCGAATCTTGCGACTAACTGCTATGCTTGCCATCCCGGCAATAACGTTGGTTGTTTCCGTGACTTCCATGCCGATAAGGGCCTGTGGTGTACAGATTGCCACGGAGATTTGAATCAGCGGGCAGCAGAGGGGCAGGTTGATAATCCTTGGTCGCGGATGACGTTGCCGAAATGTGCCGATTGTCATGGGGATATGGGCGAAGGTGGAGGAAATGTTAATGTATTTGGAGGTGAGTTCTTGAACAGCCGAGGTCATGTCGATCAGAAAGTCCTTTGTTCATCCTGCCATGGTTCTCCTCATGCCCTTTACCCATCAAGTGTCGCCAAGGATAATTACCAGCCTCTCACCCTGCAGGGATCAGAGTCTGCGATTGGCAAATGCGATGTTTGCCATACGGATATGGGCAGCAAGTGGGCAATGCCTCCCCATGTACGGGCCGATGGCAGTACTGCTACCGGTGGCACAACAACAGGTGGAACGACCACCGGCGGTACCACGACGGTAGATGCAGCGACGGAATTGAAGACAACGTGCTTGAATTGTCATGGTGACAACCAGAGCAAGGTCTCCTGCTCGAACAGCAAATGGACCGGCCATAACGGCAGCAAGGTAAGTACGGCAGTCTACAATGCGGTAACCCAATTGAAGACGGGGGGTACCTGTACGACAAGCGGTACCGGTGGCACAACAACAGGTGGAACGACCACCGGCGGCACCACGACGGTAGATGCAGCGACGGAATTGAAGACAACGTGCTTGAATTGTCATGGTGACAACCAGAGCAAGGTCTCCTGTTCGAACAGCAAATGGACCGGTCATAACGGCAGCAAGGTAAGTACGGCAGTCTACAATGCGGTAACCCAATTGAAGACGGGGGGTACCTGTACGACAAGCGGTACCGGTGGTACAACAACAGGTGGAACGACCACCGGCGGCACCACGACGGTAGATGCAGCGACGGAATTGAAGACAACGTGCTTGAAATGCCACAGTGATAAGCAGAGCAAGGTCTCCTGTTCGAACAGCAAATGGACAGCTCATAACGGCAGCAGGGTAAGTTCGGCAATCTACAGCGCTGTCAGCAAATTTCTAACAGGTGGGGTGTGCCGCTGATCGGCGGAGTGAATCGAAATTTTGTACGTAGAGTAGCATTTAAATGAATACTTCCTGCAAACATTTGACTGAGATTGGCAAGGCAATTGAACCGATAAGAGAGCGAACAGCAGTATGCATCGGAGCTGCTCAAGGTCTCGGCTTGGATGTTTGTGGGAAGTAGTTGGTACCTGCTTGGGTTCTTTGATAAAAATTAATGAGGTTATTGATTAAACAAGGTCTTTGTGTTAATCGCGGTGAGCAATATTCAACCTGAGCAGTTAGCAGTATTTTGAGCATTGTCGCCGCAAGCAGAAATGGAAACGTGCTGTTTGAGGAAGGGAAAATAATTTCGGCCTGGTTGGAGTTGCTTGCTCTTCATTTGAATTGGCAGATGAGCATACACGTAGAGTGGGAAGAAAGGGGTTGGCTCCGGAGAGTGTATCTTGCTCACGGAGGCAGCCTTTTTGTTTTTAGGATAAGGTTGGTTTTTGGTGTATTCAAGGATAATTTTGTTTGTTTGTGGCTGGTTGATTGTTTGTCTGCGTGGGATCGCTCTAGGGGGAGACTTGCGAGAGTTGCACGTAGAGGTGAGTTATGCTGGCCAAGCGGTTTCTTACAACCTGTATAAAAACGATATCTTTGTTTGTAATCGTTCGCGCGATACGGAACTGGTTTGTATTGTTGAACTTGACGCCACACCCATGGACTTTGTTCTGACTGCGGTTGATGAGAAGGGTATGGAAAGTATGCCCTCGGCACCCTTCACTCTTGAGCCATTGCCGCAGGCCAATTTTGTAGCGAAGGTCGGTTTGGGCACGGAGCCGTTATCGGTTCATTTTGATGCCAGTACTTCTTCGGAGGCTGTGGGTGGAATTGTTCGCTACGCCTGGGATTTTGGCGATGGTCGATCCGGGACTGGGCAATATATCGATCATACCTTTGCCGTTGCGGGGAGCTATACCGTCAGGTTGACCGTTGTTAACGATGCCGGGGTTGTCAACGAAAAAGCGATTCTTATGACACTTGGGAAAGCAAATTCGCTACAGGCGATTACCTATCGATGGGAGTATTCTGTGGCAACGCCCGGTCTTGCCGGATTTAGGCTGTACATGAATGGAGCTCGTATCTGTGAAACCGCGAACCCCGCTGCCCGCACTCTCACCTGCCTTGTGCCAAAAAGTGATGGCGAGAAATCGTTTTATTTGACTGCGATTGTTGCGGGAGCGAAGGAGAGCAGTTTGTCCAACCGGATAAACTTTGCACCGTGAAGAAAGAATGTTAGGGGAGTGGTTGGGTATCTCTGGTTGTTCAGTCAGTTAACAAGGGGAGAGGGAAATGATGAAAAAGTTACTTGCGTTGGTGACAATAGCATTGGGTTTAGCGCTTGCCGATAAGGCTGGGGCGGGGAGTAATGGCGTTAACGGCACGCTGTTGGGAGCGGGGAGTGGAGCGCTGATTGGCCAGGCGCTTGGCCGGAATACCGAGAGTACGGTGGTCGGGACAGCGGTTGGTGCAATGATTGGCTATGCCCTGGATAATGGGGTCGCAAGAGGCCCGAGCTATGGGTATCAACCCAGGATGGTCGTCGTGCGTCCCGAAAATCAGCAGACCTGTCGGGAGATGGAGATGCTTGCTACCATCGATGGTTATCCTGAAAAGGTGTATGGTCTAGCCTGTTGGCAAGATGGGGTGTGGGTGCGCATTGAAGAGGACCGCCCGCAGCCGATTGTCTATCGGCCGGTCATTATCCATGAGGAGTATCGAGTCGGCAGGGGGTATCCTCGTTATGTCCGTTATGGCGGAGGGTACAGACGGTGGGCAAGAGAAGAGAGCCACGATCGTCACGAGCGCTACGACGATCATCGAGATAGGCGTCGAGATCGACACTGATTTGCGGCAACTACCTTAAATGAAGGGCGAATGAATGTCGGCAACACCCTGCTCAAGGCGACAATGAGCAAACACATCTTGTTTGCAGATAGGATAACGAGCATAGCGCTCCCCGGAGATTTTCCGTGGGAGCGTTTCTTATTTATGGTCAGGCAACGGGAGAGCGGGCAAGGCGCCTTGCTCAGTCGCTTGCGTCCCTTCTGTAGGTTTCAGGGAGAGATTTTCGATGCTCGCATCCATGGCACTCTTGACGACATAGGCTTTGGCCTTGGCATAGAATGCTGAGCCCGAGGCCTTGATGATCAGGTTGTCATCTCCTGGTGCCTGGCCTTTTTCAGGCAAAGGCTTAGCCGAACTCTTGTCCCAGATCTGCAGGGTGTTCTCGTTATCTTTGCTTCGGTAGGTAATAGTGGCAACTGGCTTGTCTGTCGGTGCGAAGTCTTTGGTCATATACGAGTCGATGCTGATGTTTACCAGTGAACTCAGCATCGACTCGACTTTTTTGCTATCGAGTGTTGCCTCCGGGGAGCCCTTAAGGTGCCAGGTTTTTTTCGCGCTGTCATTGACAAGGTCAAGAGTGCCATGCGCATTGCTAATTGAGAGTTCAGTGAGGTTACTCTTCTGGGTGAGGTATTTGGTCTGCCACCACGACTCTTTGTCTGCCTGAACCTCCCAGGCGGCGAGGTCGTTGACTTGATAGACCTCATTCGCCTCATTCAGGCGCAGATGAATGGATTTGGCCGAGGGCGAGGTGCCGAGGAAGAAGGTGGTTTTGCTGTCGCCCTGCCCGAGTTCTATTTTGCGGGTAAAGTCGCGATCCGCGACTTTTAAACGGGCGTGACTGCTCTTATTCTGGCTTACCAGGCGAGAAGATTTCATGTCCGCCAGTTTTTTGATCAGGGCGTCAATTTTATCCTGATCGGCGGGAAAACCCTCTTCGCCGATCTGCCAGCCGTCTTTTTTAAGCAGCGAAACAGACTTCCCTTGCTCATCGGTGATCAACAAACTGGTCAGCTGTGAGGGGGAGAGGGTTTTGAAGAGGTTGGCCGCTGCAGGCACGGTGTTTTGACCTGGCCGGTACAAGAAGGCAATGAGTGCGATCTGCAGCGCCAGCAGGGCGACAAGGGCGATATTTTTTGTCTTATTCATAAATGAGCCTCATGGCATGGTTGTGTCGTTATGTTCGTGACTTGACTTGGACGACGGGAATTTTTTCAAGTGTCTCAGCCAGAAATCAGCGGACGCTCCTTTTTTTGTCGCAAGCCGCCGTAGAGGCTGATGACCAGCAGTGCCAGGATGGCCACGCCATAGTTCAGCCACTCCCAGAAGGTCTGTTGTTGCCGGGACAGAGGCTTAAGCAACCGCGCATACGTGCCACGTGAACGGATGACCAGCAGATCCTCATCCTCCACCGACCAGTCAATCAAGTTTTGCAAAAAGCCTAAGCTGTTTAAAAAACGATCCTGGCTCATGGATTGGGAGATGCTGAACACCGTATCGTTGATGAACTCGGCACTGCCAACCACAACCAGCCTCGAAGACTCCGGTGATTTTTTGATCAGCGGGGCGTCTGGCAGGGTAGCCTTTTCCGGTTTTTCGGCTTTGTCTTTTGCCTCGGGATATGGGGCGGCTTTTTTGTCAGGAGTCGCTGCCAGCGACTCTTCTTTGACATCGGACTCTTCTGCAGATGCGTTCTTCTTTGCCTTGGCGGCGATCCGTGGATCTGGTCGGGCGGAGAAGTAGCTTGTGAAGATACCCTGACTTGATACAGCCAGAGTCTTTGCGGCCATGTGCTCGCCAGGGGCAAAACCTAAGTCAGGATAGCGCCCGAAATCCGGTTGAATATTGGCACCGCTCGAAGTCCAGGAGTTGGGGCTCGACTCCAAGAGTTTAATTACCTTGCGGCCCTCAACTTTATCGTCAATGGTCAAAGGGGAAACCCAGTTCATGGTGACCGCCGGGAGGTTCGCGACTGCCGGGGTGTCCTTGGCCATGCCGTCTTGACGCACATCGACAAAGAATGGGTAGTTGATCTGCTTGATCTCTTGAACGGTCAAGCCGCCTAAATTTCTGCTGACGGGAATTGGGAAAGGTTCGTTCTGCTGATCCATGACCAGCGACTCTTCTACTTTGACGCCGTAATGGGCGAGTAGATCCCCCAGTCCGTTGCTGATGGGTTTTACTCCCAAGGCCTGCGAGTAAGGATTCAGGTCGAGGAGATAATTGCCGGCTAGTGCTACTACAGCACCGCCACGCATCAGGTACTGATCGATGGCGAAACGCGAGAGGTCATCCATGCCTTGCGGAGCAACGAGCAGCAAAACATCGACATCTGGCGGCACGCGGCCGGCACTGAGATCCACCTTGATCAGGTTATAGTTTTCCGGTAACACCTTCTGGATCATCCGGTAATTATCCTTGGGTGGCTGTTGCCCCATCATCGCCATCTCGGGCGGGGTGTCTGAGGGTGGCGTCCAGAGGCCGATGGTCTTCAGGAATCCGGAAGAGGTACGCTTCAGGATCGACTCCACCTCTTTTCTGATCTCAGCCTCTCCCATGTCGGCAGTCAGGTAAACCCGCTCGGTCTTGCCTCCCTCGGTGAGCAGCAGGTAGAGATAGAAGGTGTCTTGTGAGAAAAAGGAGACCTGCATGGGCTCAATGCCGAAGCGTTTTTTGAGATCAGCTTGTTTGGCCGGATCAACACCGGGATCGATGGTCTCATACTGCAACTTGCCGTCGGACTCCTTGATCAAGGCCTGGGCGACGGTGTCAATTGCGGCAGGCATTTTTGCCAACTCCGGCGGCAAATCGGTCTTGGAGATTACGGCGGTCAGGGTCAGGTCTCCTTTGATTTTTTCAAAGATCGTGCCCAAGCTCTGAAAGCCAAAAACCGCCTTCTTGATTGATTTCGTCAGGTCGTACTCCAGGTTACGAAGGCGAACGTCGATCTGGCCATCGGCCCGGGGTTGGACTTCGATGATGTCGTTGAAGCCGAGAATGACGTGCTGGTCGCCATATTTGATCAAAATATTAAAGTAGGAGTTGACCACCGAGGCCTCGTAGCGGCCTGCCACCTGGAATGGGACCGGCTTGATGCCGTACTGTTGATTGGCTTCGGCCTCCTGGGCAGGGTCATATTTTGGATCGACAAAGTCAACCTTGACTCGTCCATTGGAGGCGATGGCGTACTCTTGCAAAAGATCCTTGATGCGTGGCACCAGAGGTGATAGCAGGGGATGGGTCTTCTCGGAGAAATAGCCGCGCAGGATGAGTGGGTCGCTGAGGTTACTGATCAGGTCACGGCTGGTTTGCGATAGGGAATATTCGCGGTTCTCGGTGAGGTCGAGACGCAGGCCGTTGACTTTGTTCATCCAGAGGTTGGCGGCAAGCAGATTGGCGGCGATCAGCACGGTAGCGGTAATCAGGCCGCGTCGATACTTGGCAGTATTAGCACCAAAACTCCAGCGTTTTCGATCGAGAGAGAGGATGTTGAGGATAAGGAAAAAGGCGGTGAGCGAGCCGTAATAGAGCAGGTCGCGGAGGTCGATGACGCCTCGTTCGATGCTGGCAAAGCGGCTGCCGGTGCCAAGAGCCCTGAACAGGTCACCCATGGTGTTGCCCATGAAGTTGGTGATACCGGTTGAACCCAGGATGTAAAAGAAGCCACCGACCAAGACGGTGAGGATCAGGGCGACAATCTGATTGTCGGTGCGGGAGGAGAGGTAGAGGCCGATCGCAATATAGGCTGAGGCCATGAGCAGCGCCCCCAGGTAGCCGCCAAAGACCGGCCCCCAATCGAGATTGCCGAGCAGGGAGACAGTAATCGGCAGCCCCAGGGTCAAGGCGAGGGCGATTGCCACCAGAGCAAGGACGGCTAGAAATTTGCCAAGCACCAGCTGCCAGAGACGAACCGGCAGGGTGAGGAGGATCTCTAAGGTACCCATACGCTGCTCTTCACTCCACTGCCGCATGGTCAAGGCACCGACGAGAAAGATCATCAGCACCGGCATCCAGCGAAACAGTGGCCGGATATCGGCGGTGTTTCTAGCGAAAAATGTCTCCAGCCAGAAGAAGGAGAAGAGGGCGGCGAGTAGGAAGGCACCGATAAAGAGCGCCGCCATGGGCGAACCAAAATAGGCCTTTAGTTCTTTTTTGGTGATTGCGAGCATCCGGTTCATCGTCCACCTCCAACCGTTGCGGTCAGTTCATTGAAAACAGATTCCAGTGTTTTGGTCTCATGACGCAGCTCATGGAGCGGCCAGTCATGAGCCTTGGCCAGGGTAAAGATTTGCGGACAGAGATCCTGTCCATCGCCCGAGCCGCGTACGCGAAACATCACTGCGTCAGAGCGCTCGTCCCGGTCAACCCTGACTACGCCGGAAATCCCTTCCAGAGACGTCTTGATCTCGCTCTCCTTTTCCGATCGGCCCACAGTGAGCAGGGCTTGAGCGGTTGCCGAGATCTCGGAAAGTTTGGCGTCCGCCTTCAGCTCTCCACGGATGATGATGAGAGCCCGGTCACAGGTTGCTTCAACCTCCGAGAGGATATGGGTCGAGACCATGACTGTACTGTTTTTCGAGAGAGAGCGGATGAGGCGTCTGACCTCAACGATTTGGGTTGGGTCTAGGCCGTTGGTTGGTTCGTCCAAGATCAGCAGTTTTGGTTGATGGAGGATGGCTTGGGCTAGACCGACGCGCTGACGGTAGCCTTTGCTGAGGGTGCCGATCGGTTTGGTGAGACGGTCAACCAGGCCGACGGCAATTGCTGCCTCGCCGATGCGGTCGCGTTGTTTGTTGGCGGGAATATTGCGCAATTCAGCAATCATCTTCAGGTAGGACTGAACGGTGAGCTCCGGGTAAATCGGCGCATTCTCCGGTAGGTAGCCGATCATCTCCTGGACCTTCTCGGTGTCGTTTAAGACATCGAAGCCGCCGATGCTCGCTGTGCCGGAGGAGGGGTGGATGAAGCCGGTCAGGATCTTCATCAGGGTGGTTTTGCCGGCACCGTTCGGGCCGAGCAGGCCAATGACCTCACCAGCGCTGATCGAGAAGGAGACATCACTCAAGGCCACTACATCATCGTAATTTTTACGGAGTTCTTTGACGTCAATCATAGCAAAATGCCTTATCCGCTGGAGGTGCCGGATTTGTTGAGGTTTTATGAATGAAGGGATTGTACGATCAGGGGATTGCTGCGTCCTGTTGCGAGAGGGGGGGGTGAATCCAACCGTGCGCCAAACTCACACAGGAAGATTTCGCTTATTTATCACCGCCGAAGGAGTTTCGCAAGTGTGATTTTATGGTGGTGGGCAAAGACACGCAAGGGCTCAGGGTTTTTTGAATCCGTTAGCCATTGCGTGGCAAGTTGAGCAATCAGTTCCATTGTTATGGTTGGTGTTGCCACCATCGCTGGTCCAATGTGCGGTATTGATGTGGCAGACCTGGCAGATACCGGTGGCAGGTAGGTTTGTGTCGGTAAAGCCGCCGTTTGCATCCTTAGGATTAAAAAATTTGACGTCTCGGCTCTCCAAGGATGTTGTCCAGATGCTCGGTCTGATCATCTGGCCGTATATGATGCCGAAGGTTTTGCCTTGCAAGCCAGGGTCAATTCCACCCTTCACCGTGATAGTGCCAGCGTCGGCACGAAGAACCTTGAAGGTGTTGTTGGTGGTAGTGTCTTTGTTGTCGACCAAGATAAGGCCATTGGGTGGCAGGTGGCTGTTCTTGCGCTGCCAGAGGAGCGGATTGCTCCATTCTGGTAAGGCGGAGAGAGGTGTGTACGAAAAGGTTGTCTCACCCTGACTGACGACGATACTGTCGCCAACAATTCCCGTGGCCAGGAAGAGCTTTGCGGCATCGGTCGGGATTGATGCCCAATGGAGTTGGGCTTGAAGATGGGGATCGTGGCAATCCACGCATTTGGTCTGCCAGACGCCAGGCACTGCGCTTAGGTGACCGGTTACTTGGGTGGCGGGGCCTCCAGGCCCATGGCATTTGCTGCAGATGGCGTTGGTTGCGGATTCAAATGCCGACCCATCGGCCGCCAAGGGGGCATACTGCCACCAGAGGGAGAATGAATGGCAATCCGCGCAGGAAATTCCATAGGTTTGGTTGTGTGGTGCGTCAATCACCGTGCCAAAGTTGGGCCGAGGATCGCTGTCGCAGGCATCGCCTCGGGCATCCATGTCGGAGTCCACTTGTGATGGATTTGCCACTGCCATACAGTTGTCGCTGTTGTCGCCGATACCATCTCCATCCGTATCGCGCCACTCCGAGACATTGGCGGGGAAGGGATCGCATTCGTCGCCCACCCCGTCATAGTCACCATCGTTTTGATTGGTGTTGCTGACAAAGGGGCAGTTGTCTGCTGTGTTGCCAATAGTATCGGCATCGAAGTCCATGCTGGATGGTTCATAGACCAGCACCTGATTTGAAGGTGCGGACGCAGGGCCAACACCAAAGATGTTGCTGGCGGTGATGGAAAAGGTATAGCGGATGCCGAGCGGCAAGCCGCTGACCACGATTGGGCTGCTTGTCGCAAAGCTGACAAGACCGCCAGGGCTGGCAGTGACCGCATAGTTGGTGACCGGACTGCCACCGTCGCTACTCGGCGCAACAAACGAGATAATGGCTTGACCATTGTTTGACAGAGCTGAACGGATGGTCGGTGCACCAGGGACGGTGGCGAAGGCGGCGACGACGGTTTGCTCTGCTTCGATATTGTTAATGGTATAGCTGCCGTTACTCACTTCGTTCAGTTTATTGACGCCGTTTATCGAAAATACGGATAAAAAATACCCCGGGTCGGCGCTCATGTTGCAGGTCGAAGAGAGGGTATCCTGCACTGGGCTGGTGCAAATGATGACGCCATTGGCAATCTCCCCTGAGAGGCTAGCAGGGGTGTCAGTCTGGCCGTAGCCATTGTCGCCCCAGGCGGTAACTGTGCCATCGTTTTTGAGGGCGACTGTGTGATTGTCTCCGGCTGAAATGGCGGCTATCCCAGCAAGACCAGGCGGCACACTGGCCTGGCCTTCAAGATTTTTTCCCCAAGCGACCACCGTGCCGTCATCTTTTAAGGCAACCGAATGCAGATAGCCCGCAGCAATGGCGGTCGCCCAGGAGAGTCCGGCCGGCACGGTGGAGAGACCATAAAGGGTCGATCCCCAGGAGAGCACAGCGCCGCTGTCCTGCAGGGCCACGGTATGCGCCCATCCAGGGGCGACGGTGGCTAAACCGGCAACTGCTGTGAGTGTCGTCGTCTGCATCGGCCCATTTTGCCCCCAAGCGATCACTGTAGCATCATTTTTTATAGCCACCGAAAGATTGGCACCTGCCGCGATCGCCTTTACTCCACTGAGACCTGGTGGAACCGTGGCCTGACCGTAGTCGTCATCTCCCCAGGCAACGACCGTCCCGTCGCTTCTCAGGGCCAGAGAGTGATACCATCCGCTTGCAATGGCAGTTACCCCCGAAAGGCCTGTTGGCACACTGGTCTGCCCAAAACCGTTATCGCCCCAGGCGACCACCGTGCCATCCCTCTTCAGCGCCACTGTGTGGGCGTCACCCGCGCTAATGGTCTTGATGCCAGTTAGGGCTGGAGGCACAGAGGTTTGACCGTCACTGTTGTCTCCCCAGGTGGCCACTGTTCCGTCATTTTTGCTAACGACCGTATGACGGCCACCTGCCGCAATAGCACTTACACCGCCTAACCCCTGCACTCTGACGAGGTGAGTGATGAGTGGGATGACGCTGTTTGAGTCTGTTGAGCTAGCACCAGTGCCGATACCGTTGGTGGCACGCACCGTAAAGGTGTAGGGGGTTCCGTTGGTCAAGCCGCCAACGGTTATTGGGCTGGCCGTACCGGTTGCGCTGATCCCGTCAGGCTCTGAGGTAACGATGTAGCCAGTAATCGGACTGCCGCCGGATGCAGAGGGCGGGGTAAAGGTCACGGTAGCCCTATTTCGAGCAGCCGTTGCTGTTCCGATTGAAGGAGCGCCGGGGACGGTAGTGAGAGCAAAGGACGCGACAACGGTTTGATGATCGAGAATATTGGCGATGGTATAGCTGTTATTGACGACGTCGGCCAGGTGGTCTATCCCATTGACAGTGAAGGTTGCGAGGTGGTACCCGGTACCAGGGGTGATAGTGCAGGTGGAGTTGGCTGCCGATTCAACCGGGCTGCTGCAGGAGAGCGTCCCATCCATAATCGCATTGTTCAGTGCGCTGGGGATCGAGGATTGAGTATCCCTGGTGTCACCCCAAGCGATTACCGAGCCGTCTCGTTTCAGGGCTAGGGTGTGATTATTTCCTGCCGCAATGGCGGTTACCTCTGTCAGGCCGCCGGGGGCAGTGGTCTGCCCATAATAATTGTCACCCCAGGCGACCACCGTTCCATCGCCCTTAAGGGCCACGGTATGGCCTGTGCCCGCCGCGATGGCTGTCACGCCAGTAAGACCGGCAGGTACCGTGCATTGCCCGAAAGTGTTATCGCCCCAGGCGACCACCGTCCCATCCGCTTGCAGAGCAACCGTGTGAAGCGCACCGGCGGCGATGGCGATTACCCCGCTAAGGTTAGGGGGCACGATGCTTTGCCCATAGGGGTTAGCGCTGTCACCCCAGGCGACCACCGTTCCATCATTCTTCAGAACAACGGTATGATAGCCACCGGCGGCGATGCCCATCACCCCGTTCAGAGTTGCAGGGACAGCGCTCTGCTGCTGGTCATTACGGCCCCAGGCGACGACCGTGCCATCGGTTTTCAGCGCCACCGAGTGATAAAGCCCTGCCGAGATGGCTTGCACTCCGCTCAACCCGACCGGCACCTTGCTTTGATCAAAAAGGTCATTGCCCCAGGCGGTCACCATTCCATCGCTCGTCAAGGCAAGCAGGTGATAGCCGCCGACAGAAAGAGCCGTGACCTGGGTGAGCTCCGTTGGCACGGTATTTTGGCCATAGAGATTGTTTCCCCAAGGGATGATCGTGCCTTGGTTTGTCAGGGCTGCTGAACTATTGCCTCCGGCAGAGATGATCTTTGCCGCGTTAGGGCCTTGTGCGTTGATGGTGAAGGTTTGCGCTTCGGCCTGGGTGGGCGGAGAGAGAGTGAGGGAGAGCAGGCAAAGCACGGTAAGAAGCAAAGTCTTATGGCGAGACTTCATTGAGAATCCTCTATGGTAGAAATGAAAGGTTTTTTGGCATAGAGTTTGTGGTCGATTTTTCAAATCGAGGTTATGCGAAGGGCAGAAAAGAGAATGGCATCTTGCAACTGATTACCATTATAGGAGAAAAAATCAAGGAATTGTACAGGCGGTGCGGGCCTGTCTGAGTGGATTTACGGTTTTGAAAAGTCAGGGGGATGAGTGTCTAACGGTTAGTCGTACCACCTGAGCTCCTATTTCATAAAGACCGCAGAGGGGTATGGTCAGGAGGATGGCGGAGAGAGGATCGCCGGCCGTGAGCAGAAAGGAGAGGCCGAGAAGGGTTAGATAGAAATAGAGCCGTTTCTTGTGGAAATGTTCCTTGTCAATCAACCCGATTTTAGCGGTTGCGGCCATCAGAAAGGGGATCTCAAAGGCCAGCCCGAAGGCGAGGCCAGTGCGGGCCATGAAGGTGAGGTATTCCCCGAACTTGGGCATTGGCGTCAGATTTTCTCGTGAGAACCCCATCAGAAAGCGAAGCATCTGTGGGAGGACAAACCAATAGGCAAAGGCAACGCCACCAACAAAAAGGCCACTGGCTAAAAAGACCACGACCCGCACGGTGGATTTTTCATGCGCATGCAGGCCGGGAGCGGCAAATTGCCAGGCCTGGTAAACCAAGACCGGGAAACTGGCGCTGATGCCGACCAGTATCGCCAGCTTCATGTAGCTGAAAAAAGCCTCGGTCAAGTTGGTATAGATCAAGTTCTTGAGGGAGGGAGAGGCGTGAAAAAGTGGGGCCATGAGAAATTCGGAGATAGGCTCTACAAAAGAGTAGGCGATGCCGCTACAGATGATGATCGACAGTAAGGAGATAATCAGCCGACGGCGGAGTTCGTGGAGGTGTGAACCAATATGGTCAGACAGAGGCAGCATCTTGGTGTTCTGGTCTGTCTGGGCGGGGGCTGCCGGTAGAAGTATCCTCGTGTGGCAACGAGTCGGAGAGTGTTTGCTCGTCAGTCGATGGCGGCGCTTTAGGGGTGGTATGCTCGGCTATCTGCGGATTTTCGGGAGTGATTTTTTCCCAGGCCGGCCTTTCGTCATCGTCTTGCAGGCTATCTTTCAGGGCATTGGCGGCGCGCTTCAGCTCTATCATCTGTTTGGCCAAGGTCTTGGCAAGTTCCGGCAGCTTTTCCGGTCCCACGACAATGAGGGCAATAGCCATAATCAAAATCAATTCAGGCAGTCCGATTCCAAACATTTGCAAAACCTGTCAAAGGGGAGGGAGATGACGGTTAATGTCGCTAGGCATAGGCGCAAAAAGGGGTATTGACTTGTTCCGGCGCAGGCTACGGTATTTGCGGCTTTGTGTCAAGCGCCAACACAAGGCCTTGATGGATTGACATTTAGTAAGGCTTTGACTATTATGCCCGCCGGTATTCTCGACTCTTTAGTTTCTTGCGGGGGGAAGACCTGTTTAGAAGGGAGGACGGCAGCCCTTTGGGCCGAAAATTTTATGAGAGTGACAGCAAGCAACCGGTGAATCTGTCAAGGAGCAATAGATAATGGCTAATGTGGTGATCGTGGGTACCCAATGGGGTGATGAGGGTAAAGGAAAGATTGTTGACCTGTTGACCGGCTATGCGGACTACGTTGTACGCTTTCAGGGGGGGAATAATGCTGGGCACACTCTGGTCGTGGAGGGCAAAAAATACGTCTTTCATCTGATTCCTTCTGGGATTCTGTACGAAAATAAAAAATGCTTTATTGGCAACGGCGTCGTTTTGGATCCCGGCGTCCTCCTTGGCGAAATGCGGCAACTGGCTGAACAGGGGATGGATGTTACGCCGGAGCGTTTGAGCATCAGCGAGAACAGCCATTTGATTATGCCGTACCATAATGTGATCGACAAGGCGAGTGAAGCCGGCATGAAGCAGGGGAAGAAGATCGGTACCACCGGACGGGGGATTGGGCCCTGTTATGGGGACAAGATTCTTCGTAGAGGCATTAAGTTGGGCGAGCTTTTGGACCCTGACCTTTTCCGCGACAAACTGAAAGATAATCTTGCTGAAAAGAGAGCGTTGCTTCAGGGAGCAGTAGGCCTTTCTTTTGACGTTATTTATGCGGAGTTCATGAACTATGCCGAGCAGCTTGCTCCATTTATCCAGAATGTTTCCGTGGCATTAGACCTTGGTCGCAAGGCTGGCAAACACATCTTGTTTGAGGGTGCCCAGGGCACGCAACTTGATATCGACCATGGTACATACCCCTTTGTCACCTCTTCAAACACGGTGGCGGGTAATGCCTGCATCGGTTCAGGCTTTGGGCCTTCGCATATCGATACGGTTATCGGTATTTTGAAGGCGTACACGACCAGAGTTGGAGAGGGGCCTTTCCCAACCGAGCTTTTCGATGCCGTTGGTGACGAGTTGCAGGAAAAGGGTGGGGAGTTTGGGGCGACGACTGGGCGTAAACGGCGTTGTGGTTGGCTGGATGGTGTTGTGGCGCAAGAGGCGGTGCGCTTGAATGGCATCAACGGCTTGGCTATCACAAAATTGGATGTCTTGAGCGGTCAAAAAACTTTGAAAATCGCGACTGCCTACGAGGCTGATGGCAAGAGATTCACGGCCATGCCCGGCAACATCAGAACGACGAGTCGGCTCGCCCCTCTCTATGAAGAGGTGCCGGGCTGGCAGGAGGAGATCGACGGGGCTGTGAGTATGGATGAGCTGCCGAAAAAGGCGAGAGAGTACGTTAAACGGATTGAAGATTTGACCGAAACCCCTGCCTATATCGTTTCCGTCGGCCCTGGTCGTGAACAGACCATGCTGCTAAAAAACCCCTTTCAAAGCTAAGGGCTAGGTTGTCGCAGAGGCCTTGGTAGCGGCGAGAGGAAGCGCGGTTGTAACGAGTTGCCTATCTTCGCACGTAGCGAGAGCCAATCATAACATCCGTCATGTCAACGGCGACTTGAGCCAGCATGTTGGTCATGACCGAACCGCCCATCGGACGCCTGGTCGGTGGGGGGCCAAAAGAAGCCAAAAGGCGGTGCAGGCCATCTGTTTTCGGGTAGTCGTAGGGTTGGTCCATTGTCTGGTTGATATGCCAGACCGTCTTGCCGCTGCTGACGTTTACGAGCCGGACCGTCACATCAAGACGAGCCCCCCCCATTTCCGTCCCTTCGATGGCGTAGTTGATTTTTCCCGCCAGCACTAAGTCGGTCGACGCTGCGCGGCCAGCCGCCACCGCCTCACCAAAATCACCATACGGCTCCGTCAAAAGTTTGACTGTCGGGAATGCCGCCTTGCCCAGCAACACATCTTGATATAGGGCCGCGACCCGTGGCCCCATTTCTGCCTTCATTGATTCCGGCAAGAGGAAAGGCAAGACCCCTACCGAGGCATGGGCATAAGTTTCTGCCTCCAGCGGATGGATATAGACAACGGGGACACCCTTGTTTGTCTTCACCTCAGAGGAGGAGCGGCGCTCTGTCGCCGTGGCGCAGCCGCCCAGCAATACCAGGATTGAGATGCACGCGAGTATTTTTTTCATTGAATCCCCTTGGGTACTGGTCGGCACAGTATCAGTCGTTTAAGGATACTTTTCTGTTGCAATGGTTTAGCGCTCAAGGCCGGAGAGGTGTTCGTCGACCAAGCCGACCTGCTCTGCCAGCAGATAATTGATGGTCGAGCTGCGCTCCAACTCCATCCCTGCTACCGATAGCACCGCATTGGAGTTGACATCGAGAAGCTTGACGTTGAGAATGACGGTTTTTGGCGTCAATGAGTAGGTGCCGGCGACGATGGCGTTTGCCTCATATTGCTTGGCGATGCGGCTGGCATCACGGCTCAGTATCATCTCTCCATTATTGGTCTGCAGCATGATGTTGGCCGTCTTGCGCAGCTCAACGACTCCATAACCGTGTTGGAAAAGCTGGGTTGCCATCGATTCGCTCAGGGTTCGGCCGAACTTGGACGTTTGCCGCAGGTCGTCCAGATTGACAAGCGTGGTGAAGATGAGGCGTTCCCCTGCGCCACTCCCGTCTTGGCGATGGGCAATTAACTGCTGGGCCAACTCCTCGCCGATACCAAAAAAATCAGGGGCCAAGCTGGACACCGTTTGTGGGGCTTGCCCTGTGCTGCATCCTGCTAAGCCTGCCATTGTGAAAAGGAAGAGGACTCTTAGAAGCCAGCATGAGGTGGCGAGTAGAAGGGGGCAGCAGATTTTTGTTGTCGAAAGCATCATTTTTTCTCCATATCAGCGTTTGGCTCTGATGGCCCCTGCCGCTTTGTTATGGCCGTCGTGCCCTAATTGACGTAATTCCTCACTGACCGCGGTCTTTTCGACGATGGCAAATTGCTGCTGGGCCAACTCGAAACGATTGTTCTCCATGTAGAGCAGGCCTTGAGCATAGCACGCCTTGGCATAGTTTTCCATGCCGTCACCGCCGGAGTTTGTCAGCGGGTACCGGTTTGAGCATCCGTAAGCTGCCAGCAACAAAAGAAGTGCCAAGGCGCTGTTGCCAAGTGTTTTCATGATTGTAGTATTCATCTCATTACCTCATTTTGCCACTTCATCAGCCTCCCCCTCGTTAGTTCACTGTTTCAACGCTTACCATGCCTCCGCGGCGGGGCGGCATGGCCTCGTCTTTCAGCATGGCTCCGGTCAATGGATCAAGGGCGAAGGCGGTGTTGGCATGGGAGATGACCATGCCGTCGCTGTTGCGCAGCACCCTGGCATTTAATAGAATTTGGCCATTGGCATAAGAGTAGGTGCCGACGACCATGCCTTGGGAGTTGTGGGAACTGCGCAGCTCGCTCATTTCGCGGGAGAGGCCATATTCGCCATAGGGTTCGCGAATCATCAGGCTGTTGCTTTTGCGAACATCAATCACGCCAATTCCTGCCGCCTGCAGCTCGCCTATCATCTGTTCTCCCAGATAACGGCCTAGGGATGATGTAGTGTAGAGGCTGTTCAAATTCACAAAGCTGTTGACGGTAAGAATGTATTCGTCAGCAAGACCATCGGCGGCATTGACCAAAAGCTGTTGTACAAGCTCTCGAGTCCTGGCCCGCAACTCTTCAGCCTCGGCGGCGGGGAATTTATTTTCTGGTTCCTGCTGGGACTTTATGGCAAAAAATGAGAGGTAGTCCCAAAAGGTCTTTTCCGGTTGTGGTTCGGCGACTTTGGCGGTTCTGTATTGGTAATCCATTGGCATGGGCTTTGGGTAATCTGTCGCTTGGCTTATGCAGGGGAAAGAGCCGAGGCTGAGCACCGCGATCAGGGCAAGGCACGGCAGGATTTTTTTTCGCATACTCTCCTCCTTAATTTTTTTGGCTTAAGGGCCCGGGGGGCTCGGCCGGAAAGACCACGGCTTCATAGCGATCGATGCCAATTTCCGGCCAATAGGCCTGTATCCGTTGGCCGGGGCTGGAGACGGCGCCTCCGCCTGCACTGCAGGCAGCCATAAGGAGTAAGGCAAAGAGGAAACCGAGACATTTTATCATGGTGGTTGCTCCGTCATTATTTTGACAGGGAATTTTTTACCGGCCAGACGGTGACCGTTGGTGAACCTCCGGTCAACAAAGGGCTGCCGATGCAAGATATTGTATGATATCGCGGCAGGACAGGTAGGTTTACGCCTATCTTTATGCAGGCCTCATGCCATGCGCAAAGACTGGGGCTGAAAAAGTAGGTTCTGGTCTCGGAGATATCTGGCAAGAGAGGGTGTTTGGCCCTTTCTGTCAGCTGTTGAAGGCCATTGCCAGCCTGGATCGGCTAAAAATCTATTGCCAAAAAAAAAGTAACTATTATACTAACCGAGTTTTAGTCGGTGACATTTTCGCCAAGGTAAGAGGCTGTCCCGTTCATATCAGATTCGCTCAGGCAAGGCTAAAAGCCTTGAAACGCGAAAGGAGATTTCTGCATGGCACGCATAACTGTTGAAGATTGTCTTAAAAAGGTTGGCAGCGAAAATAGATTTTCCCTCATTCATCTTGCCTTGGCCCGCCTGAAGCAGCACCGGAATGGCCTGCCCTATCTGGTGGAGGGGAAGAATAAAGAAGTTGTTATGACCTTGCGCGAGATCGCCTCTGGCCTAGTGACGACCGAGAACATCAAGCAATTTTCCGAAAAAGCCCGTAAGCAGGCCAGGGTGGAACCTGTCACTGAAGTGGAAGAGATAGCGAACTAACTATGGATTATTATGAGACCTTAGGGGTGTCGTCCTCATCTTCGGCTGAGGAGATCAAAAAAAGCTATCGGAAGATGGCCATGAAGTATCACCCCGACCGGAATGAAGGCGACAAGGATGCTGAAGAGAAGTTTAAACTTGCCGCTGAGGCCTATGAAGTCCTGGGAGACCAGGAGAAAAGGCAGATCTATGATCGTTATGGTAAAGAAGGCCTGAAGAATCGTGGCTATCATGGACCAGGGAATGCCGAGGATATCTTTTCGAGTTTTGGGGATATTTTTGAAGATCTATTTGGTTTTGGTGGTGGCCGGAACCAAAAGCAAAGTGGTGTGCCCGGTGCCGATCTCCGTTATGATTTGAGTATCTCCTTCATGGAGGCGGTGCACGGCACCAATAAAGAGATTGAAATCACCAAGCCTGAGACGTGCTGGACCTGCGAAGGAACAGGCTTACGGCCCGGGTATCAGAGTAAGACCTGCTCTGGCTGCAATGGGCGTGGTCAAGTTATGCGTTCTCAGGGATTTTTTCGGCTCAGCACGACCTGCCCGCAATGTCAGGGTGCTGGCGAGATCATTACCGATCCTTGTCAGGATTGTGGTGGTAATGGTCTGGTGAACAAAAAGAAAAAAGTCTCCTTGAAGATCCCTGCAGGTGTTGATACCGGGGCCAGGATGCGCTTGCAGGGGGAAGGTCAGGGAGGCCGGAAAGGTGCTCACGCCGGAGATCTGTACGTTTTCATCCATGTCGATTCTCACGAACTCTTTGAGCGCGACGGCGAAAATATCTACTACACCTTGCCAATCTCCATGGTGCAAGCCGCCTTGGGTGACAAGATCGATGTCCCAACTGTTCATGGCACAAAAACCATTGTCGTTGCCAAAGGCACGCAAGCCAATGATAAATTGACGCTGAAGGCCGAAGGGGTACCGAGTCTTCGCGGGAAGAACCGGGGCGACATGACGGTTATCTTCAAGGTTCTGACCCCGACTAATCTTACGAAGAGGCAAGAGGAGCTGTTGCGTCAATTTGCTGGGAAAAAGGAAGAGGATGGTTCTGACCAGGAGGAAGAGGGTTTTTTCCAAAAGTTCTTCTGTCACACAAATCATGCGAAGCAGGAAGACGGCGATAAAGACAAAAAATAGGGCGATTTTGGCAATGGAAGGCCTCGGTTACAGGCCGTTTTGCCATAACCGCGGGCGTAACAATGGTCGAAAAAGCAAGACAATTTCGGCCAACACATGATAGTATACTTGCAATAAGGTTCACGTTACCCTTTGGAGGATTGATTGACATGGATAAATCACTGTTGCCGCATTTTAGGAAAAAATTAGAGGAAATGAGTGCTGAATTGTTGACAGAGGCAGATAAGACCCTGTCTGACATGACTATCCAGAATGATAATTATCCTGACCCTACCGATCGGGCGTCCGCCGAATCTGATCGCAGCTTTGAGTTGCGGATTCGCGACCGCGAACGGAAGTTGCAGGTAAAGATTAAGGAAGCCATTGGGCGGATCGATGGCGAGAGCTATGGTATCTGTGAAAGCTGTGGTGATGATATCAGCGTCGAACGCTTAAATGCCCGGCCGGTCACGACCTTGTGTATTGATTGCAAAACTAAGCAAGAAGATCACGAAAAGGCTCATGCCGGTTGATTGTTTGGCACAGACACCCTTAACCCCTTAAACGATTATGCCTGAACTTCGCAAAGATCCTATTCTGGGCCGGTGGATAATTATTGCCAAAGAGCGGGGCAAGAGGCCCACCGACTTCATTGTCGAGCCCAGCAATACAAAGGGAGGTTTTTGTCCTTTGTGCCCTGGGAACGAGAAGACCACCCCGTCTGAAGTTCTGCGCTATGGCCAGCAGACCTATGCCGCTAACTCGCCTGGCTGGAATCTACGAGTCGTACCGAATAAGTATCCTGCCCTGGTGATTGAAGGCAATGTTGATAAGGCAGGGGAAGGGCTGTATGACAAGATGAATGGTATCGGGGCGCATGAGGTAATCATCGAGACCCCGAATCACGAGGAGGCTTTCAGCGAACTGCCCCTTGATCGGATGGTGCAGGTGTTTTTTGCCTATCGGGACCGCTTGGTTGACCTGGCCTATGATCCTCGTTTCCGTTACGTCATGGTGTTTAAAAATTTTGGCCGTATCGCTGGGGCCTCGCTCGAACACTCCCACTCACAGTTGGTGGCGCTCCCTATTCTGCCACGCATGATCGTTTCAGAACTGGAAGGCAGTCTTACCTATTACAAGTATAAAGAGCGCTGCATTTTTTGTGATATCATTAATCAAGAGCACCGGGACAAGAGCAGAATTGTCTGCGAGAACGAACGTTTTATTGCGATCTGTCCATTTGCGCCGCGTTCGCCATTCGAGATGTGGATCTTGCCGACTCAGCACTCCTCTTCCTACATCTCCATGGACAATCGCTCCTTTGAGCTTTTGGCCGCTATTTTTTCCGAGGCCTTGCGCCGTCTGAACGCCTGTATCCCCAACGCGCCGTATAATTTTGTGCTGCACACCTCCCCGTTGCGTTCCGAACCGATGGAGCATTTCCACTGGCATTTTGAGATTGTCCCTAAACTGAGCCAGATTGCCGGTTTTGAATGGGGGTCGGGGTTCTATATCAATCCTGTTCCGCCAGAAGAGGCGGCAAAGTATATGCGGGACGTGGTATTGAGCTGATCCGGCATTTAGCGAGCAGGATCATGCGCATCGGCAAACTTTTTTCTGACCAATCATTGCCTGGAGAAAAACCCCAATGAACTCTATATTACTCGTTGATGACGAAGATTCCATCCATCTTTTGTACCGCGAAGAGTTAGAAGAAGAGGGCTACACGGTACACTCTGCGTTCACCG
>JAQUKQ010000024.1 GCA_028718985.1 Desulfobulbaceae bacterium
CGGATAGCTGCCCAGGGTCATACGATGACGTATGCCGTCAAGTGTATATCTGAAAATCCATGACTTTGCCCCTGTTGGCATAACGCGGATGGATAGCCCCTGACCATCGGCTACCTCAAAACGATCAGAACGGGGTGCCAGCTTTTTGATTTGAAGGTCTGTAAGTGCCATAATTCATTACACTCCTTTGTTTGAAACGGGGTACCAATCGGGGTACCAATTTGACGGAATAATGACGAAAAAAGGTGAATCGCCTTGAATACAAAAATAGGCCTTTTTCGTCGTAAAGTCAACAACTTTTGGAGTGTGATGAAGAGGCAAGAAAAGGAGGGAAAAACGACTGTTTTTGAATGGGGTTCAAGGGGCCGGAAGTTCGAATCTTCTCATCCCGACCAATGTTTACGGGGCTTTCAAAGGAATTTGAAAGCCCCGTTTTTTTTTGTTCTTGAGCCAGTTAGCGACATAAGTATAGCCCCATTTTTGTTGTCATAATGCCGTGGGGTCAAGCATTACAAAAATATCAGGTACTGGGAAAGACGCGTACAGTTCGGGTTTACGGTTTTAGCCAGTGGCATATTCCGGGAAAGTGGAGATCTTCCAGAAAAACCATCTAATAACGGCAAGATACTGTTCAAATTTTTTGCTCGAAAAACCGAAATAATGGGTAGAAACACGCTTTTTCTCAGCCAATATTTCTCCGCGAGACCTTCACCTTCATTGACCAGAAAACCGACTGCTTTCATTTATTATGCATAAAATCGGGGTATTAACACATAATCAAAAGCGGTAAAGACAATATGACAAACCAGAATCAATTCTGGCACAAATAATGCTGGTACAAGCGGAGTAACAGAATCATAGCCGCAGTACACAAAAACCACGAGGAAGAAATATGAAACTCAAAACGACTCTAATTCTCACAACAGGAATCCTTGCTGGATTCGCCACGCTCGCTTCTGCCTGCGGTGGCAATCCCACTCCGACAACACCTCCTTCAACAGAAAATTGCGCCCAAGCTGGCACCACTAACACCTATGCTTTTGCACCTGTTGACAATTGGGGATATGGCGATGAAAACCTCAATGACTTAAGAGACCTGCCTCACGGTAATTATTTCAAATGGGGGATAAACTGGAATATTCCCACTACTGAGATAATTACCGGTGCAACACTCACGTTCAACAATATCCGCAACTGGAATACAAGCACAAACGAACTTTTCGTCAACCTACTTAGCAATGCAAACCCTGGAGTAACAGCGGGGATAGATAGTTCGTCGGGGCTAAGCGACTTCTTTGACCATTCTGGTTATACCGGCACTCATGTGGACCTCGTCGACTACCTAAATGTTTCATCTACCGCCTCAACTCTCACCTACCACTTCACCGATTCACAAATCAGCACGTTGACATCATATCTCGCCGATGGCATCTTTGGACTCGGCATTGACCCAGACTGCCATTTTTATAACGATGGGATAGAGCTCAAAATTGCCACTCTGTGCAACACTCCAGGCGGAGGCTCCGACCCTGTGCCCGAACCAGCAACCATGTTGCTCCTCGGGACCGGACTTGTCGGCCTTGTTGGTTCGCGTTCCAGAAAAAAGGTAAAATGACCCTACCGATTCATCACTAACGGCATAAAAAAAGGTGCGATTTTACGATCGCACCTTTTTTTATGCCGTTTTGCCTTCTCCCGACGCCCACGCGCCGCTCAAGGTGTGGGACACACACCAAACATCCTACTCCAGGCGGTGCAACAGCGTTTCCGCTTCTGTCTTTTCCGGAAAATCACTACCAAGTGCTAGGCACTTGCGCAAGGCCTTGACGGCATGAAAAAATTCCCCCTTGGCATGAAACACCAATGCCAAGTGATAGTAGAAGACCGGCACCTTGGGTGAGATCTCGATGGCTGTCTCAAACTCCTTCCTGGCCGAATCCAAATCACCTTTCAGATAGTTGATCCACCCCATGGTATCGACAGGATAGGGACTATCAGACAGCATTTTCCTGGCCATGAGAGCCAAACGCAGGGCGTTACCAAAATCGGGCTCTTTCTCCTCAAGAATCAGCCACGCCAAGTCGTTCGCGGCCTCACCATGCGCGGGCTTCCTGCCGAGAACTGTCTGGTACACCTCCTTAGCCTCGGCCTTTTTACCGTTAGTCTTGAGGTAATAGGCCAAGTCCATGAGTACTACAAGATTATCCGGATTACTTTGTGAGGAACGGCGCAGTTCTGCTATTGCCTCATCAGGCCTGTTCAAAGCAGCCAAGGCTGCCGCCTTACCCAACGACACCTCAGGTGATTCAGGCTTAAGGCGACTGGCCTTTTCAAACTGCACCAAGGCCTCCGCATAGGATTGCTTCTTCAACAGAAGTTGACCAAGCACAAGATAATGTCCATGCTGCCCTGGTGACATTTCGATCTGCCTCTCTACCAGAGCGATAGCTTCATCAAAGTCATCCTGACTGAGCTTGATGTCCACCAAGGCAGCTAAGGCCTGCGAAAAGCCAGGATCTTTTTTCAGAATATCCTCATAGATTGCTATGGCCTCCGGCAATTTTCCCTGTTGGCGATACACTTCAGCAATATTGCTGACAATATTCAAATTATCAGGAAAGAGTTTGACCAAGGTTGTGAAGGTGTCCAATGCCTTATCCAACGACCCTTCACCCAAATAACTCTGTCCCAAAATGATCGCTGCCTGGGGATTGTCAGGCTTAAGCCGCAGGGCAATAGCCGCTTCTTCACGGGCCTTATCCATATTGTTATCAGCAAGATAGTGGTAGGCCAAGATGGTTCGCGCCAAGGGAGATCGCGGACTGTGCATGATCGCTGTCTCGATGGCCAGGCGAGACAACTTTATCTCGCCCAACTTAAGATAAGCAATGGCCTTGACGGTATCAGCCTCACCAAAGTTCGGGTCATCCGTGGTCAGCTCATTGGCAATCACCACAGCCTCCTGCGGCTGCCCCTTGCTCAAAAGAAGTTTGGCCTTGACCAATCGCGCCTCAGGATTTTTTTTATCCGCGGCAAGGATCTCCTCTACCATCCGTTCGGCCTGTTCATTATTGCCTTCGGCTAAATACGTATCGGCAAGAGCGGCATTGATATCATAGGGCGAAGTTACCTTGCTCACCGCATCCCGCAACAGCGCCTTACTCTCTTCCATCCGACCAGTATCCTGGTAATATCTAGCGAAGATGAGATAGAGCCTGCTATCCGAAGGCTCTATCTGTAGCCCCTTCTTGACAGCGGCGACCAGCTTCTCATCATCACCCATCTGCAGATAGACATCCGCCAGTTTCACGTAAGGTTCCAAGGATTGGGGAAAAAGCTCGGTCATTGCCTTCAACTGTTCCTCGGCCTTTACAAAATCTCGCTCAGTAATGTAATACGAAACCAGTGCGTCATAGGTCAGAATATCTTGTGGCGCAATCTCAAGCGCCTTCTTCAGTACCGCCAAGGCCTCTTCTTTTTTATCCTTGCCCAACAATATCGTCGACTTCAATCGATGCAGGTATGGTTGATCCGGATTTTCAGCCATGACCTTATTGATGATATGCTCAGCCTCATCCAACTGTTTCAGTGCGATCGCAATGCTGGCCTTAAGCACCAAGGCCTCCTTATTGCTCGTATTCTTATCCAAAACCCGCATAACGTATTTCAGGCTCTCTTGCGGCTGCTTGGCAAGCAGAAGCATCCCCGCCAGCTTGAGATTAGCATCGGTGTTTCCAGGGTCAAGATTGGCTGCCCGCATCATCTCCTGCACGGTATGAACAGAATCCCCCAGTTTCATGTAGGTGAGCGACAGTTGATAATGGGCTTCGGCAAATTTCGGGTCCTGCTGAATAGCATTCTTAAACTCAAGAGCTGCAGATGGGAACTCCCCTTCAGCGAAATACGTGACCCCTTTCTGATAATGATCATGCGCTATCTGCTCCGCCGATTTCTTTGCGCAACAAGGAAGGAACAGCAAAAAAAATAACGAAAGAACAGCTGTTTTTTTCAGTAGTTTCTTCATAACCCTCTCTTTGCATGTAAAAGTTCCATGTGGGGCAAATCCATCCCCAATCTCAACTCTTAAAAACAGAGGCATCAAACAGTAGCGGCTCTAGTAAGAAGCTCTTGGATAAGGCAGACAATAGACGAACCACTTTTTGAAATCAACCTATTTACCATAAACTAACAGCACCTGCCTCATGCCAATGAGAAAAGGTAGTTTGGTTTTATTACCATAAAATATTACGGCAAAAGGCTCAAAAAAACAAAACGCTTGACTTTAGAGGGACCCACATAATATATGTCTGTTTTATAACAGGGGGGAAAAGACTTCTAGTCTTAATTATAGGGGACATAAAGTCTTCAATAAAGCTACTATCTGGGGAAGGGAGAGGAAATGAAAAAAAAATACGCTATTCTAAAGAGTTTGGGTCTTCTATTTGTAGGTATATCAATGCTTCCAGTTGCCGAATCGGCATGGGCCGCCACTGCACCGACTGACGAGCAGGCCCAAGAGGAATTTCTGCAAGCGATGCAAGATCGGGCCGATGGCAATCTCTATGATGCCGTTGCCGCCTTCAACAATGTGCTCACCAACAACCCAAAACTTCATCGCGCCCGCCTGGAGTTAGCTGTTACCTACCGCCGCCTCTATGATTACGACAAGGCGAAAAAACTGGCGCAAGAAGTCTTGGACGACCCTACGACACCCCCCAACGTACGAGTAACCATTCAGGCATTTCTCGTACAACTCGATCAAGACTCCAAAGAGATGGGGACAGCCTCAGGCCATTATTGGAATCCCTCAGTTAGTCTTGGTTGGCTATATGACACCAATGTCAACGCCGGGCCAAGTACCGACACCCTAGTTGACATTGCAACAGGCGTAACCCAACGGCTCAATCCAGCTTCGCAGCCTACGAGTGACTCAGCCGCCACAGTAAACGCCGGACTGACACACCAATACCGCCCAGGGAAAAGCTTTGCAATCGGTGGCAGTAATGCCATTTTGCTTTGGCAGAACTACCTTAATTACAATAGACGGGACTACACCAATGAACACGCTTTTGATCAGGACATCATAACTGTCGCCACTGGCCCCGCTCTTGTTGCTGTCCACAACTGGCGCGCCAACCTTAGTGCGCAAGCCGACTATATCCGCCTCGGAAGTGAGGATCTGGCGTGGTTCGCCTCATTATTACCCAGTTTTACTAAACAATTCGCCAACGACGCCTGGGAAATTACTGTCGATGGCGGCATCACAAAAAGGGACTATCAACAGGAAGTCGATTCCGAATACGACTCCACCTTTTACACGGGTCAGCTTTCCATTGGCTATACCTTTGCCAAAACTCAGGTTTCTATCCAAGCTGGGGTAAGCACCTACAAGGAAGAGGCCGACTCCAATTATACCACTTATGATGGCACAGGTGTCTATGGTGCTGTTGCTTGGCGTCCATGGAGATCCGGCTCCATTTTTGGTCGAATCAGCGAACGCACCATGAACTATGACGCAGCCGACACTCTTGTTTCCCCTTATGCCAGAGATGAACGGGTTCGTCAGTACACTATGGGGGCCAGCCACACCTTCAAAAGCAATCAAAAATTACTGAATGACCTGACGATGGCAGCCAACTTTATCCGTACCGACAATTACTCTAATGTTTGGGTAAATGAATTCTCGAGAGAGCAGACGACTTTGATGCTGAGCAAGAGCTTTTAAGCATACCTAACACTGTAGAGCGCACCAATTGGACACCAAAACACGCAATTCCCGAAAACCGAACATATTTTCCGCGTTCCAGGAATAACACTGCGTTTCCGGCGCTCTTTTTCACTTAGCATCAGGTCCTGGCAAAGAGTAAGCGCCCTAAACAAAAGGACATTACAAAGTAACTTCACAATTGGCACATTGCCTGCAATACTCACAGTGTCATATACCGAATTATGGGTAAGACACTTACTTCATTGCACACAATCCTAAATGATCCTGGAGGCAAAATTATGAAAAAGAGTACATATTCAAAAATGGCATTAGCGGCAATCATTGGTGTTGCAATCCTACAAGCAGGTCCAGCCTTGGCTAAGAAAAAAACAGTTGAAGACGATCCTGCCTTATCGGTGAAAGAGTGGGGCCCGTGGGGCACCATGGGCGCCCCGGCTGCCGGGCCTGAACAACCCCCAGTCTCTTTCACAATTGCGGAGGCAATCATTCGAGACAATCCCGCCCAGGTAGTTCAAGACCCTGTGGTTCCTCCTGTGGTTCCTCCTGTGGTTCCTCCTGTGGTTCCTCCTGTGGTTCCTCCTGTGACTGAAACAGGTCCCTGTGCTGCAGGCCAGCCTTGTGGCTGGGCGACGAACCAGCTGAGCGGTTATGGTGGCGGCTATGATGATGCTGGAGAGGGAAGCATCGTTTTAACCCGCTTTAACATGCCGACCATGAAATTTGTTCCCGACACCTATTCTTATTCCGATGGTGCGGAAGGCCAAGTCGAGGACACCACCTTCGTTGTCACCGAGCCAATCCTCGATCACACAGGATTTAGCAAGATCAAGTCGGTAGTCATGAATGATGGTTCCACATGGTATGATGGTCGTTACGGTTGGGCCTATTACGATTGGGCGCTCGACCTTGGTTCCTCAGGTCAGTGGCAAGATCATGTTGATCCTGAAGGTGGTGTGGACACTGACCATTATAGCGAGCTCTGTACCGACATAACGATCCCACCATGGGAGGTGGATATCAGGGTAGGGTATTGGGCAAATGATGAGTATGATGCACAAAATGACCAATTTAATTACAACTCCGGATACTTCGTCTTCGGCACCACCACTGCCCAAAACGCTTTGGACCGGCTGAATAACAACAAAATGGTTATCGACTACACCGGCAGTTCCTTGCTGAATAGCACCCCAATGGTAGCCAAGGTGGATTTTGGCGCACGCACCTTTATAGCCACCTTTAACGACGGCGCCGATAGTTCCAGTGTCTCAAGAATGTGGAACAACAACCTCAATGGCCAAGTTGGCTTTGTTGCCAATGGTAAGCTCATCGGTTCTAATTTGGTTACCACTTCCCTCACCGCCAAAGATGGCACCATCGACTCCAAGAGCGTCTTGCAAGGGGCCGTCTTCGGCAACGCTGCCCAAGTTGTGGCCGGTGGTTACGAGATTATCAAATCGCGTACCGACGGCTCATACACTAATGGCCGCCAAGCGGATGTCTTTGTCTCCGCAGACAGAAATTTAGCAATACCACGGTAATATCTAAATAAATCAAGTAAATCCAATCGGTTTATTGGTCTTTGTGTGACCTGACGAACAGGGCAGCGGTTATCCGCTGCCCTGTTCGTGTCTTGAGGCTATAATCTTTCCCATGAAACACACACCCCTTCCACTCTCCTCGGCGGTCAGCGGTATCACATGGCCCGCCTTACCCAATGCCAACGCCAGTGGCTTGGTCGCCTTGACCATGCAACTCGAAACAAGCCAATGGTGGCCCTCCAAGAAACTGCACAGACAGCAACAACATCAACTGTCAGCCCTACTCGATCATGCAGCACAACACGTTCCGTTTTTTCGGAAAACCCTCGCAAAGACCGACTTGACCAGACTCACACCACAAGCGTGGCAGAAGATCCCCCTCCTCACCCGCGCCCTGATCCAAAAATCAGGCCAATCCCTGTTCAGCACCTCCACACCAAAGGAACACGGCCAGATCGGCCAACTACAGACCTCAGGCTCCACAGGAAAACCAATCGTCACACTTCAAACCAGCCTGACGCAATATTTTTTACAGGCCCTTACCCTGCGTGAACACTTTTGGCATCATCGTGATTTCAGCGCCAAGATGGTGGCCATACGACCTGAGGGCAAGCTACCGCCAGGCCAAAGCATGGAACGCTTGGGGTGGGGCCCAGCCACTGACGGCTTGATCAAGCCGGCTCCGTTCGCGGCCATGAACGCCCGCACCACGGTGGATCAACAAGCAAAATGGCTGGTCCAACAAAATCCCGTCTATTTCCTGTCGCTGCCCTCAAACATTAACGCCCTGGCCCGTTATTTTCTGGCCAAAAATTGGCGGCTACCGGCCCTGAAAGAAGTCAAGACCTACGGAGAACTGCTTGACGATTCCGTCCGTGCCCTCTGCCAAGAGGCCTGGAATGTCCCGGTCGTTGACACCTATAGCGCTCAGGAGGTCGGCACCATAGCCTTACAGTGTCCAGAGGCAGGGAACTATCATGTCATGGCAGAGTCCATCATGGTTGAAATCATTGATGAGAACGGAAAGCCCTGCCCCCCTCACGAAGTGGGCCGGGTAGTGCTAACCCCGCTGCACAATTTCGCCATGCCACTGATCCGTTACGAGATCGGTGATTATGCCGCCTTCGGCGCACCATGCTCTTGCGGTCGCGGACTACCAGTATTGGAAAAAATCGCTGGTCGCCAGCGTAATATGCTTATCCTACCCGATGGCCGCCAACACTGGCCCAGCTTCCCGGCAGAAATTTGGTTACCTTTCCCTGCCATCCGCCAGTTTCAACTTATCCAGAGGCAACCCTACACCATCACCGTCTGCCTGGTTGCCGAAACCAAACTGACGCCGCTGGAAGAGAATCACTTGACCGCCTCTCTGCAAGAACGCTTCACCTACCCATTTGTCATCGATTTTGAATACCTGTCAACTATCGAACGATCTAAGGGGGGGAAATTCGAAGACTTTATTTCAGAAATAACGGCTCACTGAGCAGGAACTTCCCACCACCAACCCTTTTATAAACCGCCGTATGCGCAGGAATGCCGTGCACAGACGGTGCACATTAGTCTTCCCCCACAACGGGAAAAGATTGTTTCGGAAATAAATCACTACTGCAATTTATCAACAAGATAGAATTCTTGAGAGCTACACAACAGAACAATTATGGCGAATCTACTTTATACATGGGAATTAGGGGGTGAACTGGGCCATATCAGTCAAGCGTTACCCCTTGCTTTAGCCGCCAAGGCTCGTGGCCATGAAATCACCCTGGCACTGAAAGATGTCTCCCGCGCTGAATCTGTCCTGCAAGGATATGACATCAGCTATCTGCAAGCGCCAGTCTGGCTCCCCCAGGTCGAAGGCATTCCGCACCCTCCGACCAACTACACAGAAATACTGTTCCAGCATGGCTATCTCGACACCAACGGCCTACTGGGTATCATCATGGCATGGCGCGCCTTGTACGCAATAAGCAAACCCGCTTTGGTTATTGCTGACCATGCCCCCACCGCTCTTCTGGCCGCACACAGCATGGGGATTCCCCGCACCATGCTAGGCACAGGTTTCTACTCCCCTCCTCGCACTAGCCCCCTGCCAAGTATGCGACCATGGCTGAACATTCCACAACAACGTTTAGTTGATGGGGAGCAGGCGGTGCTTAAAGCAATCAATCAAGCTCTGACAACATTAGTCGCCCCACCATTACAGCGGATTGCCGATCTTTTTCCTACACCAGAAAACGAATTCATGCTAAGCTTTGCCGAACTTGACCATTATCCCAATCGACAAAGCACCAAATATCTTGGCGCAGCCTTAAGTCTGGCAAGTGGAGTCAAACCTGTTTGGCCAGACGGTAACGGCAAGAAGCTGTTTGCCTATCTGAAGCCCCAATACACACATATTGAAAAAGTGTTGGAGCAACTTGCTCACTCTGGCGCTCGCGTTCTGGTCTATGCAGGCAACCTTCCTGAAACAACACTTTCACGCTACGCAAGCGCTCGCCTCAAATTCAGCTCAGTACCATTCGATATCGTTAGCGCTAGTCAACAGTGCGATGCCGCCATTTGCCACGCCGGGCATGGTACTGTCTCAGCCTTCCTTCTAGCTGGCAAGCCACTATTATTGCTTCCAATGCAACTGGAACAATTTCTGCTTAGCAGACGTGTAGTAGATTTCGGCGCAGGATTACTGATCGACCAATATGTTTTCGACAAAGATTCTGTAGGCAAATTACAGCAACTTCTGACAAACAAGACACTCAAAAAACACGCTCGTACATTCGCTGAAAAATACCAGTCAATAAACCAGAAAGACCTTCTCTCAGAAATTATATTACGCTGCGAATCAATCATTTCCCAACAAACCAGTCCGATGCTGAGCCCGAAGAACCTGCCAGGCCTACAAGCAACAGTGCCAGCACCGAACTTACAGACAGAAACAAAGCTTGAAATAACCATGGAGAACAATTCAAACGAACTATTCCAACAGGTCCTACGCCTCAGCGATGAACCGTTCACCTACTTCGACGAACGCACCGTTCATTGCTTACTTACTGACCACCCTGATCGATACTTCAAATACGTACGTAAGACTCTCGTCGAAATTGCCGATGGGGTTACCCTGATGGAACTGCCTCCCAAACAGATTTTCACCGACCCTGAAACAAAGGCGGATTTCAGAATAATGCCCTGCGTCGTGCGCAACAAAGAAGGTGCAAGAAAAACGGTTAAGCTAGTCGGTACAAATACCCTACAAAAAGTGGTGCCAGACCAGATTACCGTCGGCAAGGCCTTCGCAATCCATCCAACTGAAAATTTTGTCAGCCACATTTTCGAGGCATGCCTTCTTTCCTCCGCCAGAACGGGCATCTGTGCCGCCCTTGCCGTTGACTTGCTGTCCGAATCACGCTGTAAGGTTACAATTATCGGCGCAGGAAGAGTTGGTTATTATGCTGGACTCTATATTTCGACACTTGACGGGGTGGAGAAAGTGATCTATAGCGACACAGATATGAACAGGGCGAAAGTGGCCGCCACTGTCCTGTCACAAAACATGCCAGGAGTGCACTGCCATGCCCTTCCAATGGAAAAACTGGACGATACCGATGTCCTCGTCATTGCCACAACAAGCATGAAACATCTCTATAGCCCGGAAAATTTTTCAACTCAGCTTGTCGTGAGCCTAGGCGCAGATACCGATACCCAGCACGAACTAGATCCCAGGTGGGCTGCACTAGCAGACATCTTCGTTGACAGCAAGGACTCCGCTCGCTATGGAGATCTCCTTTCCTGGCAAGAATTGGGTACCATCACGGTTGAAGACCTGACCGATCTTTTTTCTCTAATAAAAAAAACCTCCCCCTTACCAAGGCGGTTTCCACGTATTTTCATCTCCACAGGTACGGCCTTGTTCGACAATCTGACCATCGGCTACCTGCTGGAAAGGACTGCTGATCAATCGACTCAGCCTGCCGTAGCTAAAAAAAGAGCCATTTCCTAAACGTGCTCAATACTCCACGAGGAGGTTCTATATGTTAAAAGAAGTTTTAACGAGCGTTAGCACTTCACATCAAAGTTGTCTTGAAGACTGCTCAGCATGATTAACACTTACGACATTGACTTAAAAGCTGTCCTGCGTGACAACCCGGAGTTGCGGATCGAACGTGACGACTACGACTTTACTGTCACGACACACTTTGGCTCAAAGATAGCCAAAGAGGAAACTTTGTCACGATATAGTACCTTTGGGGGAAAAGGAAAACCTGCCCACCTTTATATCCATGTCCCGCTCTGTTCCTATATCTGCCATTATTGCAACTATGTGAAGACACGCTATTCAGGTAAAGACGAAACCATTCTTGACCGATGGACAAATGCTTTGCTTACGGAATCGAAAGCATATTTACGTTTGGCGCCATGGCTCTGTGAAGCGCGGATTGAATCTGTCTACTTTGGCGGAGGGACGGCAGCCCTTTTACATGAACGGCATCTGAGACAATTGATGGAACATCTCAGGGGAAATTATTCCTTAACCGAAGATTGCGAAATCACCCTGGAAGGAAATCCTGATAATTTCGACAGGGAGAAAATAGATGCGGCGATAGGCCTCGGCTATAACCGTTTCAGTGTGGGGATTCAATCCTTGGATGACAAGGTGCTTGAATTTGTAGGAAGAGGCCACAACGCGGAAACAGCAGTCAAGGCCATTGAGCAGTTGGTGCGTACAAGTTATCCGGTCAATATCGATTACATTGTGGGCTTGCCATACCAGACGGTTGACTCTGTAGCAAAGGAAGTGGAGGATTTAGTCGCGCTAGGTACGCACCAGGTCAGCATTTACCGTTTGCGCAACGCTGATCGAGTGGGATTGGGACTGGATATTGGGCAACGTTCGGCCTGGAATCAACTTCAAACTTCTCACGCAATCGCCCCAGGGGTATTCCCAACCCTTGAGGAAACTTACTCTATCAGGGGTGTTTTGATGCGCCTCTTGTTGGAACGCGGATATCGCCCTGCGCCTGCAGCGTGGTGGAGTCGAGAGGGAGTTTATGCAAACGGAATTTGCGCTACGCCCCGGAATAAATGGCAAAATATGGATTCAATGATCGCCTTTGGTCCCGGCGCATATGGCTGGCTAACAGGGGGCAGAGAGGATATTCTCCAAACCCATAACCCAACAAACATTTCTGATTATTTACACCGCGTGGAAGACCTGAAAGAGATCCCTCTCTCCCACGGAAGGTATGTTAGCGGCAGAGAGGCTGTTGCCACAGCCTTGGGCTTCCTCTTTAAAGCATGTCAGAAAATGGATGTCAGCAAAATTAGAGCACGCTTCCACATAGATATCCTCAACGAGGAACCCTACAAGGAAGTCCTGTTCACACTCGTGAATAAAGGTTTCTTACATTTTCCTCTTGAGGGAGATTGTTTTATCCCAACCCTGGCTGGAGAGGCCCTCCACGAAGAAATTGTCCACATTTATTTCAATCAATGGCTTGGCGCTCTCAATCTCCCTCAGAACCAACAGCGCTAATGTAAGCCCTTCCTGCACCTGGACAGCTCACCCATCTCCCCCATTTATTTAGGGCGGACAAGGGATATGAACTCTTCAAACTTCTCTCCTCTATTCCGCGAGATTTCATCCATATAGGTAAACTTGAGTTCAAAAGGATAGCCAAGAGTATCAATAATTACGCCTTTGAGCTGTGCCTCCTCCGTTTGGTCTATGGCTCGTTTTACAACTAGGCGTACCTCAACGGCATGCAATGAGTGTTGCACCATTTGCAATTGGAGAATTGGCGCAATCGAACTGACCGCCTTAGAATTCATAACCGGCCAGCGTTCTTCTCCTGTAGGCAATATAAGCATATTGCGTACACGTCCCACGACTCTTCTTATGACTGGCAAGCCGCGACCACATGGACATGGACTTCCTACCTCTGCATAATCGCCAATCTCATAGCGGACCAGGGGCATAGCGAAATTGTGCAACGGTGTCAACACCACGCGTCCCAGTTCACCAGGCAGACATGGGTGACCATTTTCATCAATGACCTCCACCATGATGTTTTCCGCCATGACGTGATAATGCTCATGATCTGGGCATTGCAGCGCCATATAGCCGACCTCCATGGCGCTGTACATATCCTTGACTTCCACCTGCCAAGCCTCCCGGCAAAGGAGCCGAGTCTCCGGACTGAGTACTTCACCGTAGGCAATAACCTGCTCAAGACCGGGCAGGCTATTGCCGTTCTCCAGAAAAAAAGTGGCCAGGGCATGGAGATTGGTAGGGAAAGAGAGCAGATAGGCGGGCCGCTGCTCCATAAGCCAGACCGCTTGCTGCTTGACATCGGTGTTGATGTGGAGTGTCGCTGCAGGCCCGGTCTCAACCGTCATTGCCGTTGCCGGCCCCCAACTGGCATTAGCCTTGCTCTCGCCTGGTTTCAGGGTGTTACTGACACGAATGGCGGTAAATTTTTTAGAAAAATCCCGCCGATGCCAGAGATGATTGCGCATGGTAAGGGCGTGAAAAAAGGTCTGTGAAACCTCTGTCTGCCATGAAGTCAGAGGCTTTCCCGTTGACCCTGATGACTGAAGCGATGCCTTCTTGCCATGATCTGCCGGAATAGCAGCGCTAACCATCAAGTTTCCGGCTTCCTGCACGTGTTGCCTGGTTAGGATCGGCAGCTCCCGCCATTGCTGGAGGGAGATCGGCTTGCCAGTTCTCAAACTCAGTTGCTTCAAGGTTTTCTGGTAGTAGGGCACCGTCTGCTTGGCAAAATCAAGCATGATCGTCGCCTGCTTTAGTTGCAGATCGAGCAAATCCTCTGGGGACTGCCATTGGCTCTGCTCCAGTTGATAGAGAAGAGCAAGAAGAGATACGCCTTCCGCACCAGGGATAGACGGCCAATGCAGCCCTGGGACAGCATTTTTTATTTTAAATGATTGAGGAAGTTTAAACATCAATCACTCCCCTGCCGATGGCCACTTTTCCCAATCGATCTCATTTTCAGTGACCTGGAACAAGGCCGCGACTACCTGGCGATCATACTTTGTGTCTCCAGCAGCTAATATCTGGGCAATAGCCTCTTTGACCGGCAACCTGTCACGGTAGGCCCTGGGGCTAACCATGGCAACAAAGGCGTTGGCCGCAGCCAATACTCGTGCCATGGGAATAATAGCCTCACCTTGCAGTCCCTTTGGATGTCCACTACCATCCAGCAACTCATTTTTCTGGATAATTGCCTCAAGTACCGGCCCGGAGAAATCAATCCCCGCCAGTATTTTCTGGGCAAATTCAGGCTCCTTGCGTAACTCTGCCTGTTCCGTCGCCGTCAACGGACCGGTCTTCGCCAGCACTTCCTTGCTGATAAACAGTTTGCCAATATTGCAAAGACTGGATGCGGTTTCAAGAGCATTAAGCGCAACACAGTCAAATCCTAAGCGCTTACCAATCGCCATAGCGATAGTTGTGGTGTTGGCTGAATGATTAGCAGAATGGGGGTCATGAAGGTCAATGGCCCTTACGAGTGCTTTAACAATCTGGATCAACAGCAGCTCCTTTTTCTGACGAACCTCGTCAAGTTCAGTCAAATCGTGAAGACTAAGTAAAACGCCATCTCGCTCACCAGTCGACGTATAGGGAAAGGCTATACAGGAGACATGGAGCAACAAGGAACGACCATTGACTTCAACCACCATCTCCTGGGTAAGCGGTTGATTCTGTTTCATGCCATTCTCAATCAAGGCCATGAATTGCTTTCCAGGCTCTACCCCCAAGGTACTGACTAAGGTTTTTCCGCGGGCATCATTTGCATCATCAAGACCTAAGGCTATGGCACAAGCCTGATTAACGAAAATAAGTTCACCATTTGGCTTGGCGAGAAAGAGATAGTCACCGATATTATCGCTAATCGCGCTGAGCAGTAGCGCTTGCGCCGCCAGCTGCCCTGCTTTTTCCTCTAGTTGGCCGGTAACCACCTGTTCTTTGACCTTACTCCCATAAAACCAGGCGGCCAACATCAAGGCTAAAACGAGCCCCAGCAGCAATGAAGATACGCTATACATCAACTGCTGATGAGAAGCAGACTCCTTCAACGCCTCTTCCGAGCTGATTTTTTGCACCAGGAGCCAAGGCAAGCCGGGCAGAATGCGACTGGTAGACAACACCTCAACACCCGCATAATCACGCTTCTCCACAAAACTCCCTGGATGCACCAACGCATGGGCGGCATCTAGATTCCTGGTCTCTACTGGCTGTCGTTTCGCAAGTGAAGTCGATCCATCAGCTAAAGGTGAAACATAGAGCACCGACTCTTGATCCTGACGCACAAGCATGGCCTCATCACTTGTCGTCACAGCCCCTTCGGACTCCAACAATGGGAACAGCTCAGTTGAAGCATTTTTTATGGCGAGCAAGACCCCAACAACCTCTTTCCCGGCCTCAGCCTTCTGCAAAGCAAAGACCGGAACCAGAAAACTGACTAACGGCCGAGCTTGGTCATCCAAAAAAATATCGCGGATACGAGGCAGGCCACTCTCCATCACCGCAAACCCTGCCTGTCGTAGTTCTTTATTCAAAACCGGCATGCCGGGGGTGGTGACTATCGGCGTCATGTCTTTGTTCATCAGGGCGAGACCCACGTCTGCCACATGCGCGACATTTGCAGGGATAAGCTGTTTCGCACCAGCCTTTTCCATCAAGGAATGCCGCTCTGCTGTATCAAGAATCAAATTCCGTAGATACGAAAGCTGGGCAGGTTCACTCGCACCCTCCGCGCTCACCTCGCGCTGTAATTGTTGGGTATAGATCTGCAACGAACCATTGCCAGCCAACTCCTCTAAGAAAGTGAACTGGCCACTAGCCCACTGCAGAACACGTTGTGCACGGTAGTCAGCCATCACACCTAAGGTAACCTGCCACGTATCGAGATCACGCTGGCGCTCATAACGTACCAACGTCCTCACCCCACTGACACCTGCAACCACTAGGAGCAGTAGAACGGCTGTAGCGGCTAAAACAATTCGTTGCCCGTATGCGGTTCTGTTCATCATTCAAAAGGCCTCCACGTTTATCGTGTTAGCGGCACATGCAGCCACCATTGCTTTTCATTGACAGAATAGAGGGGGACATAATGCAATATCTTCTCTTGAGGAAGCACCTGTTGACTCTGGTTATCAAGGACCAGCACTTGCCCCTTTTCAAAAACAATCAAGACCGCATGCTGAACACGAAGATTCGTATCCTGCAGGATAAGCAACCGAAGGTCATCGGCATCATAGCCCAACCAGCGCAGAGAAAAAAATTTGGTTATCGCATAATCCTCACAGTCTCCGCCATTATACAAAAATTCCTTGGCGATGGCCCAATAATCTTCTTTTCCATAGTTATCCATATCAATGACATACGACTTCTGGTTGGCATAGCGATTGACCTCATCGAGCTGCTGAGCGCGCGGCTTATCCTTGATGGATGTCAAAAAAGCCCGCCATTTTTTCAAATGACATTTATTGAAGATGCCATCGGTGCATTGCCCCTCCGGAACATCCTGCGTAACGTGCCGTTCAAGAGCGTTCAGCCACTGGGGAAGATACGCCATCGTCTGTTGCGCCTCTTCCGAGGTGTGGAACACAACAGGAGTCGTCGAGGCAAATGCTGGAACGCCGCACGTTAACAAGGAGAACTGAGCAAGAAGCAAAAGAAGATATGGCCGAAGCAGCCAAGAGGCGGAGGAGGGTTGGGTCCAGGAATGCGCCATCAGAAGTAGGCACTGATTTTTTGAATCACCGCCTGGGTCTTCGTATCTCGCCGGTTCAAAAAGGGCAGATCTACCTTATCAGCGAACTCAGGGCGACATTCAAGGATAACACGGGCGCAGAGTTCCGCGCCAAGACCGGTGATGGCCAGACAACTTTTCAGCCTCGCCCGCCGGCTGTCGGCATACGGTGCGGTCAGATCATGGCAGACAGTTGAACCAACGGCGGCACGAAAAAGATCATGCAGCTTTTTAGCCGCCTGCCGCATCTTAGTTTTGGATAAGCCGAGGGGTTGCCCCGGCCCAAGAATCAAACCAAGAGCCGCTACAGCACCAGACAGCGCACCACACGCCCCATCGCCTCCACCCATGCCGCCACAAAACCCAGCCCCCAACCGCCGCACCATGTCATCGCCCAGACCACCCCCAAAGCCCCGATTGACAACAAAAAGAATTGCCTCAGAACAACAAAGGCCATGGGCATCATAGTAATTTTCAGTACGCTGGCGAATAGCCTGTATCAGCGCTTCATGATTATTCTCTGAACTCATCGTCATGCTCACCTTTTGCAAAAAACAGGGCTAGCAACGCCCTGATGCACCCTGGGAAACCGCGGCAGCCTCATCTGAAAAAACGCCGGTACGGGGGATATTCCCCTGTCAATCAATAGCCTAACCCCCTCTGGAAATCAATCTCTTTCCAAAAAACTGGCAGAGAAGCAGTCTCTCCAGAGCCATCCGGCATTGAACCCGATACAACGAAACTCACACCCCTGCGACAGGCATGATCATCTCCCAAGAGAAATACCTAGCAGGAATTACCTTTTTCGCCTATACTTGCGGAAGTTTGCTGAGCCTGCGGGAGCTAAAACCTTGAACCGTGCCAATCGGCTGAGCCAACCCCATGTTTTTTATGACGAGATTACCCCCAAGTCAACCCTTGGCGCATAATCTCACCCCTTGCGCTTCGGCCCTTTCGACCTATTGCAGGCGACACCCTGAGCACATAACAATACTGTAGTCGGCCACACAAAGCATCCCCACTCTTATCCCTCCCCCCCGCAAAATCTTGCCCAGTCCTCTTTTCCAGCGGGGATTCTGTGCAATCCCCTTTGTGATATGCCTGGGAGCGGGCTCTCTCCCATTCGAGCAACAAAGCCGGGGCGTGGTTGTAAAATGCGTAAGCTGTGACCGTCTATTAGGATGACACTAAAAGGAATGTATGAATTTCAACGATTTCGCTTTTCACCCAAACGTTTCCGCCGGAATCCTCGCTGCGGGCTATGACACCCCAACTCCAATCCAAGAGCAAGCTATCCCGACTGTCATGGAGGGCCGTGACGTCATGGGCCTGGCCCAGACCGGCACTGGAAAAACGGCAGCCTTCGCACTGCCGATTTTGCACCGCCTGACGCAAGGCGGTCGAGGCAACGTTCGCGCCTTGATCATCGCACCAACCCGTGAGTTAGCAGAGCAGATTAACGAATCATTCTGCTCACTTGGCGCAAAAACTGGCCTGCGTAGCGTCTCCATCTATGGCGGCGTCAACATAAACCCACAGATTGCCAAGGCCAAACACGCCGACATCATCGTCGCCTGTCCCGGCCGTTTGCTCGATCATCTCAACCAAAAGACAATCAACCTCTCCTTAGTCGAGACACTCGTTCTCGATGAGGCAGACCACATGTTTGACATGGGCTTTGTCCCTGACATCCGTCGAATCATGCAGTATCTTCCTCGTCAACGCCAGACCCTCTTATTTTCGGCAACCATGCCGAACGAGATCCGCCGCCTGGCCCTTGATATTCTGCAAAAACCTGTCACCGTCCAAGTTGGCTCCACGGCACCCGCCGTCACCGTCACCCATGCCCTCTACCCAGTCAAGCCGCATCTGAAAACGGCCCTGCTTGTTGAGCTCCTCAAACACACTGATACAGAATCCGTGCTGGTCTTCACCCGCACCAAGCATCGGGCCAAGCGTATCGGCGAACAGCTTGAAAAAAAGGGGTTCAAGGCCGCCTCTATCCAAGGGAATCTATCGCAAAATCGTCGACAAGAAGCGCTTGATGGCTTTCGCAACGGCACCTACCAAATCTTGGTCGCCACCGATATCGCCGCCCGAGGTATTGATGTCAATCAAATTTCCCATGTCATCAACTACGACATACCGGACACCCCCGAGGCTTACATCCATCGCATCGGCCGCACCGGCCGCGCCGCCCGCAGCGGTGATGCCTTTACCCTGATCAGCGATGACGATATCAATATGGTTCGCGCGATTGAATGTATCCTTGGTGCTCGAATCAAAAGTGAAATTCTTGAAAATTTTGATTATACTGTCCCGGCTCCCCACAACAATCAAGAATTTGCCAGACCGCCGCAACAGCCAAGACAGCGCAGAAAACCCGCCGCCCCGGCAAAAAGCGGCAGTACAAAAAGAACAGCTTCCCCTGCCAAATCGACAAGCGCTCCAGCCAGCCGAGGGCCGCGTCCACAGGCAGGCAATACGCACCCCTCGGGCGCCAGTCAACATGTCCGGCGCTCCAACCCCAACAGCAAACGAGGCAACTGATTCCACCAAATGGACCCTGCCCCGCCATACCCACAGAGCACGTTTCACAACCTCACCCCGGAGACAGTCCTCTCCATGGTGGAAAAGGCATTGGGGATCCAATGCACCAACCTCTGCCGCCCATTAAACAGCTACATCAACCGGGTCTTTGAGCTGTCAACGAAAGATGGCAAGGGCCTGATCGCCAAGTTCTACCGGCCAGGAAGATGGTCTCGCACCGCCTTGCAGGACGAGCACGACTTCGTTTGTGATCTCATGGCTGCGGAAATCCCCGTCGTTGGCCCCTGCACCTTGGTCGATGGCACTACGTTGGCCAATGCCGGCACGACACCCTTTGCCGTCTTCCCCAAAAAAGGCGGGCGCAGCTTTGACGAATTCACCGTCGACCAATGGCTGCAACTCGGGCGACTGCTCGGGCGCACCCACGCGGTCGGTGCCAGCCGTTCCCCTAAAGACAGAATCGTCATGGGGCCGGAGAGCTCAACCCGCCCACAGATTGATCTCATCCTGAGCGCTGACCTTGTCCCACCTGATCTTCGCGACCCTCTACGCCGCATAACAGAGTCCATTCTCCACGAAATCACCCCCCTGTTCGCTGACATTGAGATGATCCGCATTCACGGCGACTGTCACTTTGCCAATCTCCTGAACCGCTTAGACGACTCCTTTTTTCTGATCGATTTTGATGACATGGCAATCGGCCCACCAGTGCAGGATCTGTGGATGCTCTTGCCCGGATATCGGCACGAGTCTGGTGCTGAAATAGAACTGTTTTTAGAAGGCTATCAAACATTTCGGAAATTTGACAGGCAAACTCTGCGCCTGATTGAACCCTTGCGGGCCATGCGCTATATTCACTATATCAGTTGGTGCGCCCACCAGGTAGCACATGATGGCTCCACCCCGCTGGCCCCAGACTTTGGCTCTCACGCTTATTGGCAAAGAGAAATCCGAGACCTTGACGAACAATACCAACGAATACTCGATAACCGATAATCCCAACAAAACAACGCAGGAGGAGTTCATGAAAATTGTCGCGTTTAATGGCAGCGCCAGAAAAGGGGGCAACACCGCCCAACTGTTAACGATGGTCCTTGACGAATTGTCGAAGGTGGGTCACGAGACGGAACTGGTCGAGCTTGCCGGTCATCCCTTGCCAGGATGCATCGCCTGTTACAAATGCTTTGACAACAAAGACAACCGTTGCGCCGTAAAAAATGACATCACCAATGAATGTATCGAAAAGATGCTGACGGCCGATGCCATCCTGCTCGGCTCACCAACCTATTTCGCCGATGTCTCCGCCTCCATGAAGGCACTGATAGAACGATCCGGCATGGTGGCCCGTGCCAACGGCAATATGTTCAAACGCAAACTTGGCGCAGGCGTAGTGGCCGTGAGACGTTGCGGGGCGTCCCATGTTTTTTCTTCCCTGAACAACTTTTTCCTGATCGGCGAGATGATTGTGGTAGGCTCTAGCTATTGGAACATCGGCCAGGGCCGAACACCTGGCCAGGTGCAAGAAGACAAGGAAGGCATCCAGACCATGCAGGATCTCGGCAAGAATATTGATTGGCTGCTTAAAAAACTGGGGCAACAATAAGGACTCAAGCAGCGCTTGCACCTATTTCGTCTTATGATGTAACGTGCTTCCAGCGCTGCAATCCTTACTGCCTAATCACCTTCCATGCCCTGCAAATCGATACCTATTGCCCAACCTGATCGACCCAAGCAGGTGCCTTTCTTCCAGAGGAGGACCAATTGCTTTTAGAGTTTTGCTTGGCCGTAGGCCTTGCCATCATCATTTCAGCACTATCCAGTATCACCGAGGCCGCCCTCTATTCCATCACCAACAGCCACATCGAGGTGCTGGCGAAATCAGGTCACCGTTCGGGAACCATCCTCAAAGACCTGAAAAGCGACATCAATAAGCCCATCACCGCCATCCTGACCGTCAATACCATCGCCAACACCATGGGGGCGGCCATCGCCGGTGCCGCTGCGGCCGTCCTCTTCGGCGAACACTACCTGGGGGTTTTCTCCCTCGCCTTGACCTTTGCCATCCTCATCTTTTCCGAGATTATCCCCAAGATCATCGGCGTCTCGTACTGTAAGGAACTTGCCCCTTGGTTCGCCTACCCACTGTATTTCCTCGTTAAGATTTTGTACCCTCTGACTTGGCTTACCAACCATCTTGCGAAGCTCATCGAAAAACCGGGGCAACAATCCTACGTGAGCGCCAAGGAGATCCAAACCATTGCCACCATGAGCAAAAAGTCAGGTGAGATCAGCCGTCAGGAGGAAAAAATCATCGTCAACATCCTGGAGTTGAAACATAAAACGGTGCGCAAGGCCATGACGCCGCGGACGGTGATCTTCTCCCTCAGTGCCCACCTCTCGGTCTCCGAAGCGGCAACTTACCCGGACTGGAGTTTTCACAGCCGGGTACCGGTTTATGATAAAGATCAAGGAGATATTGTCGGGGTAGTACTCAGCAAAAATGTGTTGCTGGCGGTAGCCGAAGGTTCCAACAACTCGCTGCCTGAGAAGGCCGCAAAAGACACCCTCAAGCTCTCAGACCTGATGGAACCGCCCCATTTTGTCCCAGAATCAATCCCCCTCCCTAACGTTTTGTTGGAATTTATCGAGCACCGCAAACACCTTTTCATTGTGGTCGATGAGTACGGTGGCATCACCGGTATCATCAGCATGGAAGACATCATTGAGGAGATCATGGGGGAAGAGATCATGGACGAGTCTGACAAGACCCAAGACATGCGGGCCTTGGCCAGATTCAGGAAGATGACAAACCATCCTTAGCAGGCAAGATATTTGGTCATCGGCAGCGCTGGAAAGATAGAGAAACTAGAAAATGACCACAAGATAGGACAACAAAAAAACCGTTATCAAGGCATTGAGCCCAATAAAATTACTCAGGGTTACCTGCCCTTCGAAATCCTCCATGCAAAAACGCCACAAGATGTAGCAGGCGGCAACGGCCCCATTGAGCATAAAAAAGGCCGAAAGAATCTGGACAGGGAAATCGGGGATACTGAAACCCAATTTTTGCAACCAATCGATGTGTGCCTGTCTACCGATCGTCGGCACAAAATCTCCTATCCCATCGGCAAAAAACCACATCCGATAGACCAGTTCGCCAACAAAGGCCATCGGGATCAGAATTGGCACCATGGGTGACAATCTGCCAACGATCGGATCAGGGGCATGAACCAACAGAGAGTTCCCCAATTTAATCCCTGCCAACACAAACAAAAAACTGACAACGAGCAGCAGACTGAAGGCCGCCGCATCAGAGCCAATCACCGACACAAAAGATCCGTAGACCTCTTTGTAGCGGAGGAACCTGGCCAACTGCGACCCAATCAAAAAAGGAACTATGTAACTGCACGTAATATAACGCCCCTTGTTGGTAATCAATTCGGAATAGGGGTTCCGCAGCAGAAACTGAGGGGAGTCCTGATCGCAGGTTGTCAAACAATGGCCACAGACCAGACAGTGCAGGTTGTTTTTGACCGAATAGGCCCCAAGATAGACAGGGCAACCCCTCTTCCCTTCCCCTCCCCGTTTGCAGGCGAAAGTCTTACAGTTACGGCAGCGATCATGGTTGGCCCTGAACTCGGTAATGGCCAAGGTAGCCGCAGCCCCACTGATACGTCCCAAGGGACAAAGATGGCGGCACCAGGCTTGCCCTTCATAGAGAAACGCCAACACGGCCGAGCCAAGGACAATCGTCAATACCAAGCACGATGTACCAAACGGTGAGCGATCGAGGTCAGCCGCCACCTCGATCCAAATAATCATCGCCAGCAAAAAAACAGAGGTGTAAACCCCATATTTTTGCAGAAAATGGGGGACCTTCCACGACAATGTCCAGCCCTTGCGCTGCAGAAAAACTCCAAGTCCAGGGAAAGGGCAAATCCCGCACCACATCCTGCCCACCAAGAACCAGGAGAGAACAATCGCGGGCCACAAAAGTCCCCACGTCAGAAACACAGCGACATTTCGCTCCGCCAGGTCAGGCCCGAAAAAACCAGAAATCAACACCACCAGGAAAAGAACATCACCGGCCGTACGCAGAATAGCGTAGTGATGCCTGGTGGCCAAAAAACGGCGGAAGCCGGGAAAGGTGCGAAACAAATCAAGCTTTTCACGGGTATCTGAGGCAATCAGACTACGAAGGGCCTTTGTCCACCAATTCATTATCAACCGCCCTTTTCCAGCACAATTTTCACCTGCAGCCGCTCGCCATGGCGGATAATCCCCAAGACGACCTCCTGACCAATAGTACAGTTGTCCAACTCATGCCGCAGGTCATCATAACTCTTCACGGTCATGCCATTGATACTCTCGATCGTGTCTCCGAGAACAATTTCACCATTAACGCTCTTCGTCCCTCGCAGCCCTGCCCTTTCAGCAACACTCCCAGGCTGAACGTTGATAATCAGGATACCGGCATCCTGCAAACGGCGGTTAATCGTCTCATTGGCAATGGTTACCCCTAGCCCTGGACGGATAGTCTTACCGTATTTGATCAGGTCGGGTACGACCCGGTTCACCACCTCTACCGGGACGGCAAAGCCGATACCAGCGCTTTCACCTGTCTGGCTGTAAATCGCCGTATTGACACCGATCAAACGCCCGGCACTGTCGAGCAACGGCCCGCCGGAATTGCCGGGATTGATAGCAGCATCGGTCTGGATTACATCGCGGATGGTCTGTCCGGTGACAGATTTAATCTCACGCCCCAGAGCACTGACAATCCCGGACGTCAAGGTATGATCAAGCCCAAAGGGATTGCCGATGGCAAAGACCTTCTGGCCGACCAAGAGGTTCCTGGATTCGCCGACTGAGATGGGAGAGAGCTTCGCCTTCGGTGCAGCAATAATGAGAACGGCAAGATCCTTTTCCGGACTAACACCAACCACCGTCGCTCTCCAGGCCGAACCATCGCTCAAGGTAACATCAACCCTGGTGGAACCTTCGATGACATGATAATTGGTAACCACATAGCCTGCACTATCCCAAATAAAACCAGAGCCGGTTCCTCGTGGAATTTCATAGACATTGAGGCTGAAGAAATCACGCCGCAGGGCGCTGGTCGTGATATAGACCACTGCGGGGGCATTGGCCTGGAAGATTTCGATAGTGGATTTCTCATCCAAAGCCAAATCACCCCGAGCCTCAATCGGTCTCGGGGTGGCATCTGGACGTGGAGGCAGCAGAGGAGGTCGGGCAAAGAGAAACCAAAGCACCAGCAGGATAAGAGCGAGCAACAAAAAGGGTGGAATCCTGCGCCGAGAAGGCGAGAAAGAAGACATGGCTAGACTATTTCAGGCAGAGAGGGATAAGTAAGCACGAAAATGCCCGGATCAATCACTACTTGCCCATTTCTTGACCAACTCCCCGGCCTTGGCCGGATCACTTGCAGCCAGGCGAGCAAGCTCATCGTTAACTCCTGTTTTTTGGCGCGGCACGGGGTCATCCTCAACGCGTTTCTCTTCTTCGCTGGCTGCCTGGTTCTCGCCAGTAAGGCTCGAGGGATGTGCCTCAATGATTGCCTCCATGCGTCTTTTCCGCTGCCGAATTTCAAAGTGAGCAAAAAGGTAGTGCAGCAGCGGACGAGCAACAAACAAAAAGAACAAAATGATAAGAGCCACCGTGCAGAGCAACCAAGTGAGCGGTTCCAAAAAATCTAACAGGCTCTCCATCGTCGGCACATCACCTTCAGTTTCGTTTCAGCAAGACAAATCGAGTTTGTTTGTTCGATTTGACCAGCAGCAAAATATTTTGATTCTTATTATTGCTCAAGACCTCCTCCAGATCCTTGGCGGAAGCCACGACCTGCCTATCCCCCCCAGTGCCTGCCTCAACAATCAAATCCCCCCTTTGCAGACCAGAATCAGCAGCGAGACTTCCTGGCCGGACATCACTCACCAAGAGGCCAGAGTTCTCGTCAAGTCCAAGAGATTGCGCCAGTTCAGGGGTCAACACTTGAACGGTAAAACCCAGGTCGTCCTCAAGACTATTATTCGCCTGCCCGCCACCTGCTGCCGCACGCTCCTCCGGCAACTCACCGATAAGTACCTCAACCGGCACCTCCTTTCCATCTCGAAAGAGAATGAGTTTCGCCGTGGTCCCAACCGGGGTTTCAGCTACCAGAGCCGGCAACATATTCCCCTGACTGATCAGCTGCCCCTGATATTTAATAATGATATCACCAGCTTTCACCCCAGCCTGCTCAGCAGGGCCACCTGGGGTAACCTGTCCAATCAAGGCACCGATGGCCCGATCAAGTTTAAACTGACGAGCCAAATCCTGTGTAACAGGTTGAATGATCACCCCAATCATCCCGCGAGTCACTTTCCCGGTACCTTTCAGTTGCGTAAAAACACTCTTGACCATGTTGGCTGGAATAGCGAAGCCAAGCCCAATATTTCCCCCGCTACGGCTAAAGATGGCGGTGTTGATCCCCATCAACTGGCCACTCAAGTTAAACAAAGGCCCGCCGGAATTGCCCGGATTGATAGAGGCGTCTGTCTGAATGAAATTCTGGTATGGCCCATCGCCAATGGTTCGCCCTTTGCCGCTGACGATCCCCGCAGTCACTGTTTGCTCAAAGCCAAAAGGGTTACCGATAGCAATGACCCAATCCCCTACCCGTAAGCTTTCGGAATCACCAAAGGTAACGGCATGGAGCGCATGCTTGGGATCAATCTTAACCAAGGCTAAATCGGTTTTTGGATCGCGCCCGATAATTGTCGCCCTATACTCCTCGGCATTCGCCAAGCGAACATTTATCTCATCAGCATTTTCAACCACATGGTTATTGGTCAAGATATAGCCATCAGAGGAGGCAATCACCCCAGACCCGAGGCTGGTTCTTTTTTGTGAGGGCATGTTTTGCGGTTGACGGGGGCCCTGCGGCAGATCAAAAAACCGCTTAAACATCTCTGGTACCTGCTCGTTATTGAAAAAATACTCATACGGCAAGTTCCGAGATTGGATAGTCTGGGTACTGTAGATGTTGACTACCGTTGGGCCGTACTGCTCAGCCAAATCGGCGAAACTTGCCGGTGCCCCTGTTTGACCGAAAGCAGGTTGGGAAGCAGTCACACCCGACATGAGCAACACCCAAAGAGCCAAGAACAAACGAACAGAGTTGTTCCCGAAACATTTCCTTTTCATAAGCAAACCCCTATTGATAATATTGATATATATCGCAGATTTTAAGCTATCATACCATTCAGGAGGCGCATCTTACGGCCCAAAGATACCCCTGCTAATTCTTCGCGCCCCATTCTTCCAGAAGGGCATCAACCTCATCTTGCGTGATCATCACTTCCGGTTGATCCATCTCCTTGGCAAGCAACGATTGCAACGACTCAAACACTTGCCGCCTTCTCTTTAATTTTATTTTCAATTTCTGAACCCGAATAAGCTGTTCAGGAGTTGGAGACACTGCGGCAAGAGACTGGCCGGTAGAAGAGAACTCCTCAGGATTGAAACGATCGATGTAGGCCTGTAATGCCGCCTTTTCTTTGGTATATCTCATCGGCGAGATTGACCCAATAGCCAGTTTACCGGCAACAGGCAGAGATGTGGCAAACGATATCGATTAACGTGCGGCATCAGTCGCGGCGCCAGCGACGCTCTTTTCAGTAGCCAAGGACCCAGTTCCACCCATCAATGACAAGGACTCGAGGACATAAGGATCCTCGCGCAATCGGCTGACCATCCGCCTCCTGTCTTCTTCCGGTGTCAACACATGATCTGGCGCGGCCTCCTCATCATCGCTCTCAAAACCATGCCCTAACAGCGATGCGTTCTTACGCATAGCCTTGGTCCGATCGCGCTCCTGCTTAACCGAAGCAAGATCGATAGCCACTTCGGTGTTTTTGAGCCGCTCTTTACTCTCTTCTGACTCTTTTTGAATCTCAATGAATTTCTTATCCTTCTTTACCCGCTCCTGGCTAGCCGAGAGCAACTTCTCAACATTAAACGGGTAGGAGCCCCATTTTTCATAAGAGGCCGGCGCGATAGTGTCCCAGGGCAGAGAATTTTCTTCATAGCGCTCACCTATTTCAGAGGAGCTGAACGCATCTGGCAAAGCAATGTCAGCAATGACACCCTTCTTCTGGGTAGACTCTCCTGTGACTCGATAAAACTTTTGCGTCGTCACCTTCAAGGCCCCTAACGGTTTATACTGCGCCATGCTAAACCCCAGCAACGGCAGGGCGTTGTCCATGTTAAGCAGAGTCTGCACCGTCCCCTTCCCATAGGAGTGTTCGCTACCGACAATCAAGGCTCGGTGATAATCTTGCAAGGCGGCGGCCAAAATTTCGGAGGCCGAGGCGCTGAAGCGATTGATTAAAACCACTATTGGCCCATCATAATAGACATCGGCATCGTAGTCGTAAAGGACTTCGGCCTTGTTATCGCTGGTCTTGATCTGCACAACAGGACCGCTCTTGATAAAGAGACCTGCGATTTTCACTGCGTCGACCAAGGCACCACCACCGTTGTTACGCAAATCGATGATCAGTCCTCGAGTCTTAGTTTTGTTAATCTCCGCCAGACTTTTCTTCACATCATCGGTAACATTTCGGCCATCACCGCCAGGGCCGTCACCCTGAAAATCACGATAGAATGTCGGGATCCTGATGTAACCATACTGCTCGCTGCCGCTACCGAGAATAGTCGATTTGACAAAGGTTTCTTCCAACTGAACAACATCGCGAATGATCGAAATAACCATTGTCTGGCCATCGACATTTTTTACTGTCAACCTAACTTCAGTGCCTTTTGGCCCTCTGATCAAACGAACCGCATCGTTGATCCGCATGTCTGTAATATCGACCGGATCGTCTTCCCCCTGTGCCACCATCAGAATAATATCGTGGGCCACAAGCTGCTTTTGACGAGATGCCGCTCCACCGGGAATGATTCGCTTAACCCGGATAAAACCATCCTCTTCCTGAAGTTCCGCACCAATCCCTTCCAAAGAGCCGCGCATATGGATGTCAAAATCCTCTTTCTCCGTTGGCGGCATAAAATCGGTATGAGGATCAAAGGCCCTGGCAATAATCGAGAAAAATCGGTCATACTGATCCTTAGCCTCCCGTGTCATCATCCGATCAAGCATCTCTCGATTTGACTTTATCACCTTCTCCTTGGCTTCCTTCTGCAGCTCTTGCTCAGATTTAGGTCGCGTCTCTTTCTGTTTCTCCGAGTCGACACCTTTTTTCGCCTCATTGATCGCGTCTCGGTTCAAGTACTGCGAGACGATTTGATACTGGATGGTCTTCTGCCAACGATCATGAAGTTCGGCATCAGTCTGACAATAGGCCAATTTCTTATTGTCCGACTCGATGAACCCCTTCTTGTTCAAATCAAACTCCTGCGTGGCAAACTCATCCATAAATTTTTTCACTACCAGCACCCGGGCCCGCAACAACTCCTCCGCCACCAGAGGAAAAAGAATCTGCCCTTGCCGCATCTCATCATCAAGCTTCAAAGAAAAATGCTGTAATTCATCAATATCCTTTTGCAGATAGAATTGCTTTCTCCCATCGATTTGTTTGAGATACAGAGAGAAGGCCTCCTTGGAAAGCGCATCATCCATGGGCTTATGGGAAAAGTGATTCCGCTGCAGTTGCTGGCCCAAAACGTAGCTCAACAATTTGGCTTTATTTTTATCGTAGCCATTCTCCGGCTTGGCGACAGAAGCCACCACAAGAGAAGAAAAACACAAAAAGGCAGCAAGGCATAAGCCAACAACTCGAGTAACTCTCATAAGACTCCAGGGGTACACAAAAAGTATGGGTCACACTTTTTGTTAATTAAATTAACCTACAGGAATATAAACCTTTTCTTCAAAATTCCCCGCAACAAAGAGCAAAAAAACAGCTCCCCGGTTTCTCATCCCGAGACTGGGGTCTTGCGGCTAGGGCTGGAATCAAAACCGTCACTATCAAACAAAGAGCGCACTACAGTCAGATATTGATCAGGCGTATTGCATTTATGAATCTTCTTCCGGACCTTATCGGGATTACAGAAATTTTCTGCAAAATAACTCCAAAACCCTTTCATCCGAGACAACAAGTGCGAAGGCCCACACATAACACCCTTGTACTTTTCATACAATTCGGCGTGAAATGCCCGTAATATAGCCATCTCCTTACCGCTTTTCAAGGATGGATTATGAAAAGATCGTATTTCAGTGGCCAAGAAAGGGTTCATCAACAGACCTCTGCCAATCATCCAGGAATCAATCGTTGGGAATCGCGCGCTGAGGTCTCTGAAATCCTGCACTGTCCGTATATCTCCGTTATAGACAAGCCGATGCTTGCTGTGCGTCAGACAGCACCCAAAGGCATCAAGGTCAACACTGCCATAATAGAGCTGCCGGCCAAGCCGGGGATGAACAATAATCTCGGCAAGCGGATACTGGTTAAAAATCGGCCAAAGTGCCTCAATCTCCTCAGCCGCATAGCGCCCAAGCCGAAGTTTAATCGACAATTTGCCGCGAAAATCGGCCAGTACTCGATCGAGGAATTGGCCGATGAGTCCAGGAAATGGCAACAATCCAGAGCCCCTCCTCTTGTTGATCACGGTTGGACTGGGACAGCCAAGATTCCAATTAACCGTCGAGTAGCCAAGATCGACTATTTTGTGCGCCAAGAACAGGAAATCGTCAGGATCCTTGCTCAAGATCTGAGGTACCACCGGCAGCGACTGATTGTTCTCCGGCAAGAGATCTTTTAAATAGGCCGGCTTGATGCTTCTCGCCTGCACAGAACTAAGAAATGGGGCCATTGCCAGATCGACACCCGAAAAAAATTGGGCAAAGGCCTGTCGATAAACATGATCAGTCACTCCCATGATCGGGGCAAATATAATTTTCACCGAGCCCTCATGCTAATCCGCAGCACAGCTGTCGTCTGAGCGGTTACCTTAGCGTGTTGATCGATGCGCCCCCCCAAAACAGCCACAATCCGATCTCGGCTGAGCACAATAGGCATCTTGTCTCTCTGCACCAACGGCACCTTGCAGTCAATCAAAAAATCCGCCACTTTCTTGCCTCCCCTGCCACTCATCGGGTAAAACCGATCTCCCGGGAGTCGATTCCGCAAGACGATCGGAAAAGGCGCGGCGCTAACATCCAAATAATCGGCGTCTCCGCCCCGCATCTCCCTTTGGCTGGGCACAACGCTCATAAGCTCGACAAGCACCTCTCTGTCGATCTCAGGGATCTCATAGCGCCCCGCCTGCGGCACAAGGAGTTGATAAGAGACAACGGTGCCGGCCTTCTTTTGTCGACCAGCCCTCTTGCCTTCAGGATAGGA
>JAQUKQ010000025.1 GCA_028718985.1 Desulfobulbaceae bacterium
AGCTGGGCCTTCCGCCCGGACTGGTCCCTCGACGGCCAATTCACCTGGGTGGGGGGCCGCCACCGGGCCCAAGCCGACCCTCGCGATGATATTGCCGACTACGAACTAGTCAACCTGATCCTGCGCAAGAAGAACATCGCCAAATACTGGGAGGCGGCGGTCTCCGTGCGCAATCTCTTTGACGAGGACGCCCGCATCCCCAGCCCCTATGACGCCAACATGGTGGCTGGAGCCAGAATCCCCAACGACTACCCCATGGAAAGCCGCGCCCTGTGGGCCGAAGTGAGTTGCCATTTCTAACAATGCTTACCATCGTAGGCAAAGTAGTTACGAGGAGGAGTTGCCTCACCCTTAACTTATATCCCCACTGAATAGGCATTTCGCTTAGCCAAACGCCTTCGCAGATAAACATGCTGATCCGCCCATCCATCCGCACTTACCTCGTCAGCATGAACATGCTGCTGCTCGGCTTGCTCTTCCCGATCTTAAGTGCCCTTTTCTTGCGAGAGACAATTCACCTCCGCGATATCCAACTCGAGAGAAACATCCAAACCATCCGTCAAGCACTGGCCACTCGCAGCAGTTCGTTGGTGCGCAGCACCGCCTTGAGCGCCAAAGAGGCGATTGCCGGCTTTGATTTCACCTTCCTGCAAAACCTGTTGCTTGAAGTCACCCAAGATGAACACGATATTCGCTCATGCATGGTCCTCTACCAAGACCAAACCATCATCGCCCATAGTGACAAAAGCCTTGTCAGCAGAACCCTAGATTCCCCCGATGGAGAACAACTCGCGCGTCTGATGGCGACAAAATTCCCTCCCACACTCCCGACAGCACCTATCGACGTCCAATTCTTCTGGCCAGAAAACGACACCCACCCTAATAACAGCAGGGTGATGGCAGCAATTTTTCCGATCTATAGCGGCAACTCATTTTGGGGGGTCATCCACTGTAGCTACTCACTCGAGTCGATGGACAAACAGATCGCCCAAGCCAAAGAAGAGTGGGCTCTGCAACTTCAGCAGATGAAGCGCTATTTCACCTTTCTCCTGCTTGGATTTCTCTTTGCCGGTCTTCTAATCGCCATCTTCTTGACCCGTTCCTTCGTACGAGCCACCCAGGTTCTACACTCCGGCGTCCGACAAGTGGCAGACGGGGAGCTTGACCTCGAAATCAGCTTACCAAGCGGTATTGCCTGCGAGGAGTTCGACGGTCTCGTGACCTCGTTTAACAGCATGACCAAGAAGTTGCGCTTAAGTCATCAGCAACTTGATGAGTACTCCAAGTCCCTAGAGGCAAAGGTGGAAGAGAGGACACGCGACTTAGTCGAAGCCCAAGGTATCATGGTGCAACAAGCCCACGAGGCAGGACTGGCCGAAATGGCGGTTGGCGTGCTCCACAATATCGGCAATGCCATCACCCCAGCCCAAGTAGGGGTCTTGACGCTTAGCAAACACCTGACCGAGAGCCCGCTCCGCACCCGCCTCGACCTATCCCTTGCCCCCTTGCAAGATTTCCTGGCCGGCCAACGAGAATTAACACCCCAGGAAAAGACACGGTTTGGCACAATTCTCGAGCATCTACCAATTAGCATTCGTGAAGAGTTAGATTTCGCTGTTAAGGAGTTGCACGACATCAGCGACAAACATCACCATATCGAAAACATCATCAAGCTCCAAATGCGCTATGCCCGGCTACTGGACAACCCAGGGCTCGTCGATATCAACCGTCTTACCCAAGACGCTGTCAACCTCCTGACCGACGCCATAAGCAAACGTCAAGTCCAGATGGATATCACTCTCTCTGAGACGCCACTGGTCAGGGCTGAGGAGAGCAAACTCTTGCAGGTGCTGGTCAATTTGATTAAGAATGCCTATGAGGCCATGGATGCATGCCCATGCGAAACACGTAAATTAACGATCAAGACCGGCATCCTCACCGGGGAACTCCCTACGGTCTTCTTCTCGGTACAGGACACAGGTTGCGGTTTTACAGAAGAAGAGAAAAGCCGTCTCTTCGCCTTTGGCTATTCCACAAAAGAACGAGGCAGCGGCTTTGGACTCCACTCCTCTGCCAACTACATGATTGCCAATCACGGCTCAATCGTAGCGGAGAGTCCGGGGCCAATGTTGGGGGGGAAATTCACCGTGCGCTTACCGGTGGAGCAGGGTTATTAAGTGGAAGGTTCGCTTGAACTGACATGGCCACTTCGTCGCCAAGCCAAATCTTGGTAACAAGAAATCAGTGTCCGTTTGGAAATAAACGCCAACCCCGGCTGGAACGCCGGAAAGTCGCACGAAACATATATTGGAATACTGGAAAACCTTAACTGGTCAGCAAATGCCGCAAATTGCTGGAAACGAATCAGCAAGACGTAGCCCGTCTACGTGAGCCGATGCGATCACCGCAAGAAGTTGTGGCACTGCTGACCAGTTGCAAATAGGCGAGAGACAGCCAATGGCACAGACAACTGAACAAGCAGCACGAATTCTCGTTATCGACGACGACAAAGATATTTGGAAGGCCTACCGCCTAGTCCTCAGCCCCGAGGGCTTACCCCTTGATTCATCCTCGGCCAAGCTCAGTCAACTGCTTAACGAGGGGGCAGAACAACGGGGGGCTCTCGCTGATCCAACCTTTGACCTCTCCTTTGCCAGTCAAGGCAAAGAAGGTCACCAGATGGTAACCGAGGCACTCGAAAAATCTCCCTTCGCCATGGCCTTTATCGATGTCCGTATGCCCCCGGGTTGGGACGGCATGGAAACCGCCATCAAGATCCGGCAGCTTGACCCCAACATTGAGCTTGTCATTGTCACCGCTTACTCTGATCGTTCCTTAGACGAGATCGTCCACGCCGTTGGCAGCAATGACAAACTCCTTTTCCTGCGCAAGCCCTTTGACCCCGACGAACTCAAACAAATCGCCCGCTGCCTGACCAGTAAGTGGAATATCGCCAGAAAGGAACGACAGCAGCGCCACGATCAACGGATCCTGGAGGAGCAACTCAGACAGGCCCAGAAAATGGAGTCCATCGGCACACTTGCCGGTGGTATCGCTCACGACTTCAACAACATCCTCTCTGCCATTGTGGGCTACACCGATCTTGCCATGATGCGGTCAAAAGAGAATACCGTAATCCAGGACGATTTGAGCCAAGTGCGCAAGGCATCAATGAGAGCCGCTGATCTGGTGCGCCAAATACTGACCTTCAGCCGGAGAGAACCAAAAGAGTTGCAACCCCTGCAAATCTCTCTGGTCATCAAGGAGGCTATGAAGTTGTTACGCGCCTCTATCCCTTCAACTATTGCCATTCACCAAGAAATTAGCTCAGAGGCCACAGTCCTGGCTGATCCCACCCAGATCCACCAGTTAATCATGAATCTCTGCACCAACGCCTTCCACTCCATGGCCGATCACGGCGGTACTCTCAGCGTCAGCCTGAGCGAAACAGAACTTGGGCAAAACACCAGCGCTCACGACACACTTCCCCCTGGCCGCTATGTGAATCTTACGGTTAGCGATACCGGTCACGGCATGGAACAGGCAACCGTGTCAAAAATCTTTGAACCATATTTTACAACCAAGGAAAGTGGCAAAGGTACCGGGCTAGGACTCGCCGTGGTACATGGTATTGTCGAAGGCCACCATGGTCGAATCACAGTGGAGAGCCAAACGGGGTGCGGCACCACCTTCATTGTCTCTCTACCAGTTGCCACAATGCAACCATCACGACCCTCAGTATCAGCTCAACCGCTCAGTTCAACAAACCATGAGAGAATCATGGTGGTTGAGGACGATGAGTCAATCCGCGACCTAACCCGCCAATTTCTCGCCGAGGCAGGCTATCAAGTTGATCTCTTCAGTAATGGCACAGAGGCCTGGCAAGCCCTCTCACAAAACCCAACGGAGTGGCAACTCCTGTTTACCGATCAGACCATGCCAGGAATGACCGGCGAACAACTGGCGGCGAAAGTGAAAGCTCTCAGCCCGCAGATACCAGTCATCCTCGCCTCCGGTTACGTGCCAAACATAAAAACCATTCTAACCCCAAAGACAGGTGTGTCCGCCTATATACAAAAACCAGTTGACCGAGACACCCTGCTTAGCACCGTTGCCAAGGCCCTTGCGTGCCCTTCAACTCGGTCCAAAGTGCAGAGCGTAGAGGAGGTATAAACAACAAGCGCTGAGACGAAATCCTGTAAGATAAAGAAGGAGAGGTTCTCATGCGCACGATTATCCGCCGGGGCGCACAAAACCCGTCGCTCACCCATCGAGCTAACGAGCCCTCAGCCCTTGTTCAGCCTTCACTCCTTGCCACTTGCGCATCACCACCGAACTGGTCGCGGCGACAATCCCAAAGGAAAAAACACTAAACACCAGCGGCAAACCGTTGGCACGAAAGAGATCAAAAAGGAATACCTTGAGGGCCGAAACCAGCACTATCACCCCTGCCACCCCCAGCAGTTCTCGATTTTTCCTCTTTAGCCCCAAAAGCAACAAGCAAACAATGCCGCTATTCAAAATGACGCTCTGAGCACAAGCAAAGGTCTTTGTCGCTTCGATCCCGATCCCAGACAAAATCGGGTACATCATGAAACTGACCGCCACAAACGCCTGGATGAGACCGAGCAACAACAGAATGACCGCCGAATAGTCTTTTCTGTCGAAAACGGTAAAAAAGGCACTGTCGTAGTCAGGGCGATGCTTTCGACACCAACGGTACATCCACAGATTGCAGGCCGCCATTCCCCCTGCAACCACAAATCCTAAATACCAAGCCGTTTCCTGAACCGACAGCACCTCCTGCCTCAGGGCAAAGAGCAGGACGAACAGTTGAAAGAGATACGATATTAAGCGGATACCTCCACTCCGCCAATGGTCGGCACGGATGGTGAGGATTGCCGCAGCCCCGGTCCATACCGGTAAGGCCCATAAGGGAGGCACGAGGATCGAGAGCCCCTGGATAAGCAAAATTGTCGCCGCCGTCACAAACTCCTTCCCCCCAGGGATATCCTCCTCTCCCCGACGGGCAAGCCACGTCACCACGCCAAGATAGAGGGCAGAAGCCAGCACGGTAATCCCACCCACCAAAGTCTGCTGTCCCACCCAATGACTCAAAACCCCATTGGCCGCAAAAAAGCTTCCTCCTGCCACCACTGATGGTAAAAGATGGTGAAAAACACCAATGGCAGCGCCACTCCGCAACGTTTGCCACAACGAGGTGTAGGTGTAAAAGGCCCAAAACAAGAAGAGTAGTGGCAGGAAAAGGTTGAGCTCCATTCCCTTGACGGCCGCAGGGGTGAACTGCAAGGCAAAATTCAGCTTGTAGGCCCACAACATCCAAAAGAGCATTGCAAATGCTAGGCTATACCAACGGAGAGAGTGGGTAATTTGCCGTATTGAGGCAAAATGTGCCGCAATGCTATTGACCAGCAGTACCAAGCCCAGCATGGCAAACATCAGGTTCGGGAAACCAATGGCAACTCCAACCGCGGTCGAGGCAAAGACCGCCAGGGCAAGCAACACCTTGTCACGACAGTGGAGGCCAACAAGTACCGTCGCAATCTCAGCCGCCAACAGAAGCAGGTAACCAGCCTGTCCTGACAACGACGAAAAGTGGTTCTGGGTTTCAAAAATAATCGAGTAGAGCAGCAAGACACCACATGTCGGAAATACTGGTGCCAAGGTACTTTTGCGGGCATAAAGCACTACACCTGCACCTATCAGAGCAATCGCGTAGGCCATACCTAGCAGAGAACCGGAAAACAGGCCAAGCATGCCGTTGTCCGTCACTGTCCGCAGAATCAGGGCAATAACCAGCATAAAACTCACCGCCGCCACCCTCGGCAACAATACCGCCTGACCGAGATGGGTCCAGGAGTCCTCCTCGACCTCCAGAGAGTGGGGAATGCTGTCTGCAGCCACCGCCACCGCCGGCATCGCTGCTTGTGGAGAACGAGAAACTTCCACCGTGGCGACGACCTTTCCCCTTTCCAAGGTCTCAAGTCGACACGCCTGCGCCGCAACCTCCTCCTTAAGCAACAAGAGTTCCTCTGCCAACCAGTTGAGCCTGTCGTCAACTGTCTTCAACTCTTTCACCATCACAATTCCCCCAGGTAAACTTTCGCCTCAAAAATGCTTCCCCTGGCAATTTTATCCTTGCACATTTTTCCGGAGCAATTTATCTTGGCCCCACCATGCCACATAGTGGTACCTTTTTGTTTCCACAAATGGTAAGCGTTGTCAACAACAATTATAGCTACTGGGAGTTTAGCTGGGAGCACCCTTTGACTCCAGCTCCCTCCGTCTCTGCTCAAAAAACAAATGATTAATGAGTAGATCCGAAGCGGATCGGTGCCAAAGGATTCTCTTACGAATTACATACAACAAGGGAGGTGTAGGATGAAAAACCATGCCTGGCGCCCACTAGCCGTGGTGATTGGCGCTGTCGCTCTGCTCCTGCTAGTGCGAGCGAATGTGGTACCATCGGATTTTGGGGTGAATGGCGAGAACTTCACTTACGGGTTCCATCGCAAGGGAAGTATCGATGACTGGAAGGCCGTGCAAATCAAGTACAAGGGGAGGGAGTACTGCCGAGAGTGCCACGAAGAAAAAGTCACAGAAAATGAGAGTTCCCCGCACAAGGTCATTGAGTGTGAGAACTGTCACGGCCCAGCCATTGAGCACCCAGACAACCCCGAGAAATTAGTCGTCGATCGGAGTCGCGGACTATGCCTGCGCTGCCATGCATTCCTGCCCTACCCCCAGAGCCATCGCTCCGAGATGCCAGCCATTGATCCGGATGAACACAACCCAGACCAGGCCTGCGCTGACTGCCATAACCCGCATAACCCGAACCTGGAGGCCATGTGATGAGTTCCAGCCGACGAAAATTCCTCAAAACAGCTATCACCGGAGGCATTGCTGCCTCTCTACCTCTCTCTGCCTTCAAACTGCTCAGTCCCGCTGAAGTCCAGGCCTCCATCGGCGATGACAAAGTCCGCTGGGCCTTCCTGATCGACATCCAAAAATGCGTCGGCTGCGGTTTTTGCGTCAAGGCATGCAAACTGGAAAACGAAGTTCCGTACGACCTGCCGGTTTCACGAACCTGGGTCGAGCGCTATGTGGTAACCAAGGACGGCAAATCCCATATCGACAGTCCGGAAGCCGGTCGAGACGGCTACACCAGCGCCAAGGTCCGAGGTGACGACATTCCGCCAGAGGAGATTACCAAAGCCTTCTTCGTGCCTAAGCTCTGCAACCAGTGCGAGAAACCCGCCTGTGTCCAGGTCTGCCCTGTGGGTGCCACCTACCAAACCTTGGACGGTGTCGTCTTGGTTGATCGCAAGTGGTGTATCGGCTGTGGCTACTGCATCATGGCCTGCCCCTACGGTGTCCGCTTCTTTCACCCAGTCTATAAAACCGCCGAGAAGTGCACCTTCTGCTACCACCGCATCACCAAGGGCCTGAAAAGCGCCTGTGTACAGGCTTGCCCTTTTGGGGCGCGCCAACTAGGCAACTTGAAAGATCATGACGATCCTGTCACCCATACCATCATGACCCAACGCGTTGGGGTATTGAAAGCGGAGTATGGCACGAAACCCCAGGCCTACTACATTGGCCTTGACGAGAGAGTGAGGTAAGAACATGACAGAACAACTAATAGTGCACGGCCTGGAATGGACCGTCAAAGATCTTTTTGTCTACCCCAATGAATTCATCTACTGGAGCATCCAGATCGTCATGTACCCTTACATGACAGGACTGGTTGCAGGTGCCTTCGTGCTCTCGTCCCTCTACCACGTCTTTGGCCAGAAGGACCTGCAAGGTATCGCCCGCTTCTCGCTGGTTTTCTCACTGGCGCTGTTGCCCACCGCCATGATGCCGCTCCTGCTGCACCTCCAGCAACCCTTCCGGGGAATGAACGTCATGTTCACCCCACACTTCACCTCGGCCATCGCCGCCTTCGGCATCGTTTTTTCCACCTACGCCGCCATCGTGCTTTCCGAGATATGGTTTGTTTATCGCAAGTTTTTTGTTGAGCAGAGCATCGCCTTGAAAGGCCAGCCAGGTTTCGTCAACACCTTCAAGCAAACCCTCTACACCATCCTGACCTTGGGCGCCATGAACACTGATGACGCCGCCATGGGAATTGACAAAAAAGGGGTCAAGATCCTGGCCGGCATCGGCATCCCAGTCGCCTGTTTCCTGCACGGCTATGCCGGTTTCATCTTCGGCTCGGTCAAGGCCAACGCCTTGTGGATGTCACCCTTGATGCCAGTCATCTTCATTATGAGCGCCGTAGTCTCCGGCATTGCCCTTTGCATGCTGACCTATATCATCATCATGGAGTACAAGAAATTCCAGGCAACCCTGGCCAAGGGCCGCGGTGACGAGACAGTCAAAGAGTTGGGTGGGGTAGAAATGGATGTCATTTCAAAAACCAGCCGCTACCTGATTGGCTTTTTGATCGCCGCCATCTCGCTTGAACTGCTCGATCTTATCTTCCGAGGCTATACCGCTATGAAGTCGTGGGACATCCTGCGCTCGGTCATGTTTCACGAAGACTTCACCAAGATTTTTATTCTGCAGTACGGCTGCGGCAATCTACTGCCGTTTTTCCTGCTGATGCTACCACGTCCAACCATTAAGCGGATGGTCGTCGCCCTGGTCCTTGTCCTGTTCGGGGTGTTCATGATGCGTTGGAACGTAGTCATCGGTGGTCAAGCCTTCTCCCTCTCCTTTGAAGGCTTCATGCACTACAACCTGCCGATCATCCCCCACAACCTTGAGACATACAAAGAGGGACTTTTCGGGGCCTTGACCGTTGCCATCACTCCATTTATCATTTTCTGGGGGATCAACAAAATCATCCCATCACTACAGAAGGTCTAACACCTTAATTTCAAAGACTTTGGGTGCGCATGGCCTCTTCATGCGCACCTTTTCCTTCTATCAGTTCCCGCATATCTCCTGGCAGCTCTGCAACAATCCGCACCTCTTCCCCGGTCCAGGGGTGAGTAAACGCCAAGCTCTCTGCATGCAGGGCCTGACGCCTACCCTGCCCAGTCGCCTGTTCCGCCAACGGCCTTTGCCGCCATGCTAAAAACTCCTCGTCGCTTTTACCATACAACTTATCATGCATAATCGGATGGCCAATATGGGAGAGATGCACCCGCAGCTGATGGGTGCGACCGGTCCTTGGTTGGAGACGCAGCAGGCTCAGATTGCCAGACTCCGCAACGACTTGATACCTGGTCAAGGCCTCTTTCGCATCAATTGCTCGGGAATCTGCACGATACCGATAGCTGACCGCACTTTGAGAGTCTCGGCCAATAGGCAGATCAATCTCCCCCTGGCATAATTCAAGTCGACCATGCACTACGGCGAGATACGTTTTCGTCACCTTATGCGCCGCAAACAGGGCGTTGACGCGAGCCAAAAATTCAGGTCGCCTCGCAACCAATACAACACCCGAGGTTTCACGGTCCAAGCGGTTGACGACTCCGGCCTCCGGATACGACGGCTGGTACACATGGCGCAGCTGATAGATGAGGTTATGAGTCAAGGACCTCCCCTGCCGATGCACAAGAAGATTGCCCGGCTTATTGATCCCGAGCAGCCAGTCATCCTCATAAATGATCTGAAAATCAAGATCCGCCGCCGGCTCGGGAAATTCAGACTGATCGACGCTGAAGGCAATGACATCACCTGCCAGAAGTAACCCCTGACCAGGGCAATGTTGCCCATTTTTTTCAATTCTCCCCAACGAGATTTGCCCAAGCCACTCCTGCTCAGACAGATAGGTAAAACGTCTGACCAAATAGCCAAGCAAGGTAGAGCCAGCAAAATCTCTTGGCACAACAGATGAAAAAATTATTTTTTCACGAAAGTTTTCTTGCGCAAGCATTTATTTTATGTCTATATAAAATTAGGCTGTTAGTTTATTTCCACGCTACATCAATCAGAAGGAGCAGAAAAATGCCAGAGGGTACAGTAAAGTGGTTCAACGCGAAAAAGGGTTTTGGCTTTCTAGAACAAGAGAATGGCGATGATGTCTTTGTCCACTTTTCAGCCATTCAAACCGATGGATTCCGGACATTGAACGAAGGAGATAAGGTTACATTTGATATTGTTGCTGGCGAAAAAGGCCCCTCCGCTGCCAATGTCAAGCCCCTATAGAAACTAACGCACCATCAGCTAAAAAGAGGAAAGGCCCATGAAATAAATCATGGGCCTTTCCTCTTTTTAGCGTGCATCGTTTGCTCCGTGTCGACTACGAGCTCAACAGAGCGATGCTCCTCACTTCTCCGTATATGCCCGACTCAGGGCGATATATTCACGCACCCCAATCTGATCGGCACGGCGCGTCACTCCAATGCCAGCCGCGCTCAGATAGGCACAGATAACATCCTTATCGACCACCCCATCGACTGCGGCACTGGCAAGTGCGTTCACTATCGTCTTGCGGCGCTGCTGAAAAGCCCCCTTGACCAGAGCTTTCAGAATTGGCGCTGAGAATCCCTGTACATCACGCACTGCCTCCGGTACAGGCTGAAAACGGATGCGCACCACCAAAGAATCAACCTTGGGGCGCGGATGAAACTGGTCAGGACCAACCTTAAGCAGAGCTTCCACCGAGGCACAGGCACCAAGAAGCACCGACAACACCCCGTATTCCTTGGTGCTCGGCTTAGCGACCAGACGCTCCGCCACTTCTTTCTGCAGCATGAGAACTGCAGATTCCATCTGTTCCTTTTGTTCGATCAATTTAAAGATGAGGGGATTTGAGATCGAATATGGAAGATTGGCGATAATCTTCAACTTGCCGCCACTCTCGGCAGCAAGTGCTCTAAAATCGGTCTTGAGAAGATCCTCATGCAGCAAGGTGACATGCGGCGGCAAGGTATTCTGCTCCTCATGCCACCGCACAATCCCCGAATCGATCTCAATTCCGATCACCCTCTTCACCCGACGCGCCAAAGGGATAGTCAACGATCCTAATCCAACTCCAAACTCGACGATAGTGTCATCTGACTGTGGCGCTGCCCGGTCGAGAATCGTTTCGACTACCTGCTCGTTCACTAAGAAGTTCTGGCCAAACCGTTTCGAAGGCGCCAATTGGCGATCTTTGAGGATGGCCTTAATGTTTTGCAAGGTCGACATATTCTCTATCCCTCCGTTTTCATCTTCAGCAAACAGAAAGGGAATTTGCCCAGCGTTTTTTCTGTCTTTGTTTAAAAAAACGGAAGGTTACCAAATAGGCAACGACAGTGAAAGGAGCGGCAAGAATCGCCCCGCCCACACACATGACGATAACCGCATCGACACCGAGTTGAGAGAGGGCGTTAAAAGTGACTTGATAGCCCTTTCCTGACAAAACAATATCCAGCACCGCCTTAATCCTCTCCCAACTTAAATCATAAGGCGTCAAGGCACTGCCAATAAGCCAGGAGAGATAATACTGCAAAAAATAGGTGAGCGGATTACAGACCAAAAATCCGGCCATGAAGGCACCAATGATATTGGCCCGAAGCAGTGGCGCGAAAATCAAGGTAGAGACGGTATGTAAGGGAAGAGTTGGAGTAATACCAATAAAGGTCCCCAACGCCACACCACGGGCGATGCTGCCAGGATCACCCTTCAGACGAAGAAACCGTAATTTGTAGTAACGACAACGCCGTTGCAGTTTATTCATTGGAGTATTGATGCACGAGAGTAGGCATCCATGTCATAGGTGAGCGTCTTATTTTTCTCGAACTGATACGAACCTGCCAAGGCGATCATCGCCGCGTTGTCGGTGCAGAATTCTAACTGTGTCAAGAACAGACTACACCCTTTTGCCAGGCACTGCTCCACAAAAAGCTGTCGTAATCTTGGATTCGCGGCGACCCCGCCACCAACCACCAGATTAGTAACCCCAAGAACTTCCGCCGCCTGCATGGTCTTTTGCACCAAGACCTCAGCCACCGCCTCTTGAAATGAGGCGCAGATATCGGGGATAGCAAGTTCACGATTTGCCATGCGGCAGGCGTTGACATGATTGGCCACCGAGGTCTTCACCCCGCTGAAAGAGAAGTCAAGGCTGTCCGGGGCAAGCCACGCCCGAGGAAAAGCGATTGCCTGCCGGTCACCGTCCACCGCCAAGCGGCTGATGACCGGTCCCCCGGGGTATGGCAACCCCAAAAGTTTGGCGACCTTATCAAAGGCCTCTCCCGCCGCATCGTCACGGGAACGGCCGAGAAGCTGATAATCAAAATAGGATCTCACTAAAAAAATACTGGAATGTCCCCCCGAGGCGATAAGGGCGACGAAGGGGAATTCAGGCTTCTTCTCCCCAAGAAAAACCGAGAGCAGATGCCCCGCCAAGTGATCGACCCCGACATAGGGTATCCCTTTGACCAGCGAAATGGCTTTCACAAAAGAGAGTCCGATCAAGAGCGCCCCCACTAAACCTGGCCCTTGAGTAACGGCCATGCCATCAAGCTCGTCCAAGTTGACACCCGCCTGATCGAGTGCCGCTTGCACCACCGGGTAGATATTTTGCAGATGATGCCGTGAAGCTAATTCCGGCACTACACCGCCATACAGGCGGTGAATATCGATCTGTGAATTGATGACATTGCTCGCTAACCTGCCATTGACCAACACAGCCGCCGCCGTTTCATCGCAGGAACTCTCCACGCCGAGAATAATCATGCCTTCATTTCCTGTCTTGTCCTCTCTGGGCACAGATCATCGACAGCGGACAGAAAAAGTCACGCATCGTTTTCCTCAACCTGCGGATAAGAACCAAGCCACTCAAAACTGGCACAGGTCTCACGCAGACGGGCACAGGTCTGCTCGATCAACGGATCTTCAATGTGGCCGGTTATATCAATAAAGAACATGTACTTGCCAGCCTCTCCCTTTACTGGACGTGACTCGATCTTGGTAAGATTAAGGCCACTATCCGCCATAATGTTCAGCGTGTGATAGAGGGCACCGGGTCGGTCCAAAAGACTCAAAAGGAGGGATGTCTTGTCACGGCCGCTTCGTCCCGGCGACTTATCGCCGATCAGCAGAAAGCGGGTCGTGTTGCCGCGATAGTCTTCAATACCGCGCGCCACCACTTGCAGATCATAGGTCTTGATCGCCAAATCACTGGCGACAGCTGCCAGGGTGTGATCTTGGCTGGCCATAAGGGCGGCCGTGCCCGTGCTGAAGACGGTTTGGGTCGGCACCTCAGGCAGGTTCTTGCGGAGCCATTCGCGACATTGGGCCAGCGGTTGTGAGTAACTCACCACCTGCTTGATATCCTCGACATTGCCACTATAGTTAACTAGGTTGTGCTTAATGGGCAGATTGATTTCGCCGCAAATCTTGACCCGGTACTTGATAAACGAATCGAGTGTTGAAGTGACTGAGCCTTCGATGGAGTTCTCCACCGGCACAATACCGTAGCGCACTCGACCATGCTCAACATCATGAAAGATATCATCAAAGGTTGGCATGGGAACAAATTTCGCCGAGTGGCCGAAATATTTGACAGCCGCCAGATGCGAGAAAGTCGCTTCCGGACCAAGATAGCCGACATCCACAGTCTTCTGCGACAATCTGCAGGTGGTGATAATCTCCCTGAAGATGCTGATCATCGGCTGCTCCGGGAACTCACCCTTATTCATCTCTTTCAAACGCTCGAAAATCTGCCGCTCCCGCAGGGGATCCCACTTGGCACGATTCTCCTGGCTCTTCAACCTGCCTATCTCCTTGGCACAGAGGAGCCTCTCCTTCAAAAGGCTCAGGAACTGATCGTCAATGGCATCGATTCTCTCTCTGACTTTAAGGAGGGCCGCATTGGGTGTATCGTTTTGATTCATGGCATGACTCGTCTAGTGTATAGATTTATTCGAAAATATCATCTGTCACAGTATCGTGACTGGAACGGAAAGTCAAACCGCAACAGAGCGTAGCGAGCCGTTCCCGCCAGTTTTTATATTCCTGCCTTGCAATAATAGCAATTATATTCTAAAGATTATCCTGGTTGGCATGATGATTGTAGACGGTCGTCAGAAAAAAAGTCGTCCTATTTCCAAGATTCCTGCGGGGCACTGCGCCCGCTAGCGACATAATCTCAAATCCTACGGTGTAAAACAATGAAAGTCAAAAACTGGGTGCATAAACAGCCGATTATCGTCAACCGCATGGCCCTCTTGCAAGAGGCGTCACAACTGATGAAACAGCACAATATCCGTCACCTGCCTGTTGTTGATGACGACGGTGAGCTGGTTGGTTTTGTCACCGAAAGCGACCTGCGGCAGTTTTCATTCCCCTCGATGATCGAGGCGATCCCGGTGCATCAAGTGATGATCACCAACCCAAGAACCATTGATGCCAACGCCAGCATTGAAGAAGCGGCAAAGATTATCCACGATAAGAAAATAGGTGGCTTGCCGGTGATGGACGGGGGGCGTTTAGTAGGCGTAATCACCGCATCAGACCTCCTTTCCGCCTTCATTGAAGTCATGGGACTGCTCAAGTCCACCACCAGGATTGATGTTTTGGTCAGCGAAGAGCACGGCGGCGTTGAGATGGTCACCAAAATCATCAAATCCCACGATTGTGATATCGTCAATGTGGCAACCGACAACAAGGAAGGGAAAAAAAAGGTTTACTACTTCCGTCTGGAAAATTGCGAAGCAGAGCTTCTGGTCACCGACCTGGAGGCAGCCGGCCACAAGGTGCTGTCGGTCATGGAGTGAGTGGTGGTTTCACATTACCAAAACAGGCCTGCACCCTGCCCCCACATGAGAAGAACAGCACCACCAGCATAGCAAACTTACTATCCCGCTCTTAATCGAAACGGAGACAATTTTAGAAAACCGTAACTATTCAATAGCGCAGCAAATAGCGGGAAGCCAGTTAGCGATGCTTAGCCCGTCTTGTGCGCCGGACCAATCGCCGCAAGATGTGGTACTATGAACAGGTTACATCACAATAAGACACAGCCAGAGTGAACGAAATGAGCGGTTTTAAAGTCAATAAAACATACGAAGAGATCAATGCCCGTATCAAGGCCGGCGAGGCGGTAGTCGTCACCGCAGAGGAGATGGTGCATATTGTCCGTCAGGAGGGCAAAGTCAAGGCCGCGGCCAAGGTTGACGTGGTTACCACCGGCACCTTCTCACCCATGTGTTCCTCTGGTGTAATCTTTAATTTCGGCCAAGCCACTCCAACGATCAAGGCCGCCAAGGTACTGATGAATAACGTCCCCGCCTATGCCGGACTGGCAGCGGTTGATGCCTACATCGGCGCCACCGAATCCACCGAAGACGACCCGTTGAACAAAGTTTTCCCCGGTGAATTCCGCTATGGCGGCGGCCATGTCATCGAGGACCTGGTGGCAGGGCGCAAGGTGCTGTTGCGCGCTACTGGCTATGGTACGGACTGCTACCCCAATAAACTCATGGAGAAGGAGATCACCTTGGACGATCTCCCCTCGGCCATGTTGCTCAACCCCAGAAATTGCTACCAGAATTACAACTGCGCCATCAACCTCTCAGAAAAAACCATTTACACCTACATGGGGACGCTAAAGTCCAATGGACGCAGCGCCAACTACTGCAGCGCCGGTGAACTCAGCCCACTGCTCAATGACCCATTTTACAAAACGATTGGCCTGGGCACCAGGATCTTTCTCGGCGGCGGGGTTGGCTATGTGACCTGGCATGGTACGCAACACAACCCCAGTGCGCTCCGCTCCGACAATGGAACTCCTCGTCGAGCGGCAGGCACCATCATGGTACAAGGAGACCTGAAGGGGATGAGTTCCCGCTGGCTAAAAGGCGTCAGCCTCCAAGGCTATGGCTGTTCCCTGGCGGTCGGCATGGGCATCCCTATCCCCATTTTAAATGAGGAGATGGCCGCCTACACCGGTGTCTCCGATGCAGAGTTGTTTACCCAGGTGGTTGATTATGGCTATGACTACGCCAATCGGGTCAACCGCAACTATGGTGAAGTCAGCTACGCCCAGATGAAGAGCGGCATGATACAGGTCAATGGTCAGGATGTCCCGACATCACCTCTCTCCAGTATGGTTGGTGCCCGCGAGATTGCCGAGACCTTGAAAGAGTGGATTTTGAAAGGCAAGTTCATGATCCAGCAGCCGATCGTTACCTTACCAGAGAAATAAATCCGATGGAGGGGACCGACAGAGAACTAGCCAAATAGCCTTTGCCGCTCCCTATCACGGTCACTTCGCTGCCTGCAGTCGCTGCTGTTCCACTAACGTCCGAAAGAGTCCACCACGATCAAACAGTTGCTGATAGGTTCCCTCTTCGGCAATCCGCCCCCGATCAAGGACGATGATTCGATCCGCCCCCCTGATCGTCGACAAGCGGTGAGCGATCAGGATACTCGTCCGGCTCCTGACCGTGGCCCGCAACGCCTTCTCTACCAGCATCTCCGTCATCGAATCAATATTGGCTGTCGCCTCGTCCAAGATCAAGATCATCGGATCCCTGACCAGCACTCTGGCTAAGGCCAAAAGCTGCTTCTGGCCGGTGGACAGCTCGTACCCGCCCTCTCCGATGAGCGTCAAAATCCCCTGGGGCAATTGCCGAACCACCTCCGTCAACTGTGCCTTGACCAAAATCTCCCGCAACCTATCCTCGGACACCTCGGCACCAAAACAGATATTATCGCGCAGACTGCCCGGGATCAGCAACACATCCTGAATCACCAGGCCAATCTGCTGCCGCAGCCAGAGCAGATCAAACCCACGAAGATCATGGCCATCGAGGCTGATCCGCCCCCGGCTTGGCTCATAGAGACGCTCAAGCAGATTGATGATTGTCGTCTTGCCAGAACCGGTGGTGCCAACAATCGCAACAGTCTCGCCCGCCGCGATTGTCAAATCGAGTCCCGCAAGTACCGGCTCTGGTTCCTTGTACGAAAAGTAAATGTCGGTAAACGAAATCTGGCCACTAATGGCGCCATTCTTCCTCTGTCCGCCAGGGATGGCAGGATCGCGGTCGAGAAGCTGAAAAATACGCTCCGCCGAGGCCATCGCCGATTGAACAATCGAGTACTTCTCCGAAATCTCTTTCATCGGCTTAAAAAAAAGCCGCATATAGGCAATAAAGGCGGCAAGCTCGCCAAAAGACATCTGCGCCCGCAACACCTGCCCGCCCCCGTACCAGATAATCAAGGCAATCGCCGTTGAATTCAAAATCTCAATAAATGGCAAAAAGACAGAGAACAGTTTGATCTGCCTCAAATTTTTACGCATATATTCTTGATTTTCCCGTTTAAACTTTAGCACCGCATCATCTTCCCGCAAAAAATGCTGGATCAAGCTGATGCCGGCCAAAGACTCCTGCAGGAACGAGTTAATCATGGCGAGCTGAGTGCGGATAGCCCGAAAGGCGTCACGGGCTAAGCGACTAAACACTATCAAATTGATAATGATAAATGGAATCAAGGCCATCATCATCAAGGCGAGGCGCAGATTAATCGAACAGAGGATAACCAGGATCGCCAGAAACTGCACACCATCGTTGAACAAGGTAACGATGACCGAAGTAAACATCTCATTCATGTTCTGAATATCGTTGCTCAGACGGGTGACCAGTTTACCGGTGGGTGTCATGTTAAAAAACGCCATCTCCTGCTGCAAGAGCTTGGCAAAGAGCCTTTGCCGCAGATCATGCATGATGTTTTGGCTAGTCCACTCAAGGAGTGTCACCTGTAGAAAATTCGCCACAAAGCCGACGACAACCATCAACAAGAAGGTCATTGTCAGGTGACTGAGGCCGAGCAGGCGTTCGGAGCGAGCCAGAGCATCGTTAGTGATATACTGATCGATCGCAACCTTGGTGAGATGCGGCAGGGCGAGCCCTGTCGCAATAACGGTCAACGCCAGAAAAATGGCAAAGGCGATATTGCGTTTATGGGGCCTCCCATAGCGAAGGATACGCCTCCAAAGCTGGGCGTCCTTGACATCACCCAGTGTCTCCTCCTCGAAAAAGCCGTAATTATGCTGCATCAGCCTCTCCTCCGCCAGGCTCAGTCTGCTTTTGATAGATCGCCCGGTAATAGTCGTTTTTCGCCAGCAGCTCGTGATGTTGGCCCAAGGCCGTCAGTCGCCCATCCTCAAGGACTGCCAGCTGCGCCGCCTGGGCCAATGGGGCCAGACGATGGGAGGTCATAATAACGATATTCGTCTGGCTGTACTCAAGAATCGCCCGCATGATCTGCTGCTCAGTCCCTGCATCCACCGCCGACAAGCCATCGTCAACAATCAAGATCGGCGCTCGAGTCAACATAGCCCGCGCCAAAGAGATCCTTTGCCGCTGCCCGCCAGAGAGCATGACCCCCTTCTCGCCTATTTTTGAGGTATAGCCCCCCTTGAAGTGCATGATTTCATCGTGAATACCGACTGCCTCTGCCTGGGCCTCGATCTCCTTTAGCGTGGCATCCGGCCTGCCAAAACCGATATTTGCAGCGATGGTATCGGCAAAGAGAAAGGCCTCCTGCGGGGCATAGGCCACGGCCTGGCGGTAATCCTTGATCGCAATCCGATTCAAATCGACACCATTGATCAAGATGCTGCCCTCGGTCACCGGATAAAGCCTAGCCAACAGATGGCACAAGGTGCTCTTACCAGAACCGGTCGGACCAACCAGGCCGAAGAGTCCGGGTGTTAAGGTAAGGGAGATATCATGTAATCCTTGCCCCTGCTGACCGGAGTACGAGAAGTTAAGTGCTCGCAGTTCAATGGAGTTGATAGAAGCAGGCAGAGTGGCACTACACCCATCGTCGTGCAGCAGAGACTGCTCGCTCAGCACCGCCTGAATACGTGACAGGGAGGTCAAGCCGCGCTGGAAGAGATTAGCCACCCAGCCAATCGCCATCATCGGCCAAACCAACATGAAGAGATAACTGATAAAGGCAATGAAGTCGCCAATCGTAATGAGGTTATCGATTGCCATCTTACCGCCGACAATGACGATCAGGAGTAGACTGCCATTGGCAACCAGTCCCGAGACGGGAAAGAGCAATCCCTGAATGATGGCCACCCGCATAGCGTGTTTGATGTACTGACGCCCTAAGCGATCAAAGTTGGCAGTTTGTTCCTCTTCCCGGCTATAGATTTTAACAAGGCGCATGGCATTGATCGTACTGCGTGCCATTTCAGTTATGTTGGAAAAAGTCTCCTGCACGAGACTGAATCGCTTATGGAGTCTCCCGGAGAGGATTTTGGTTAGGAGTGCGAGAAGCGGCAGAGGGCTTAGGGCGATCAGAGTGAGGGTGGGATTAATGTAAATCATGAACATCAACACCGCGACTGTCATGATAATCGCATCAATCGCAGCGATTAAACCCATACCAGCGGCAAGCTGCACTGAGGCCAGATCATTCGAGGACAAGGCCATCAGTTCCCCAATCGTTCTCTTCTGAAAAAAAGTACGATCAAGCATCAACAGGTGGGAAAAGAGCTGTTCGCGGATATCCCGTTCCAAAAGCCGAGAAAAGCCCAAGATCAGGTTGCGCCAGAAATAACGAAACAGCGCCACACCAAGAGCCAACCCGACAATCATCAAGCCATAACGAAAGAGCCCGTGCGGGAGAATCGCCCCTGATTTCAAGCCATCGATGCTGAGCTTGATCACTCTGGGAATGAGGAGTTGACAAAGGTCCACGCCGAGCAATGCGACGATACCAAAGAAAACTCGCAGCCAATACCTTCTAAACAGCGGCAGGATCAAGGCAAGGGCTTGTATTTTTGGCGTTGTGCTGGCGGAGGAGGGAGGTGAAGGAGACAAGGAGGTTTTGGGCGATTAAGGGGGAGTTGCTCAGGTTGTTTTCACATGAACGCTACAGTCAGAAACAGCAACATTCGCTTGCTGGCGGCGCACGGGAAGAGGGCTGTCATCTCTTACAATCGACTCGCTTGGAGGAGTCTAGGCAAACCGGCATAGTCTTGATGAACTACGATGAGGTTAAAATATCCCATAGCTTTCATCTTGTCTACAACGTAATCCCCCTGGTCAAAACCGATCTCCATCAGGAATGTGCCGCCGGGACGTATCAGCCGGGCAACATCGTGCATGAGCAGATCGATATCAGCCCGCCCATCATCGCCACCATAGAGTGCAGAAGCAGGTTCCGCCGCCAATTCCGGCTGCAGGGTGGTCCGCAGCTTTCCCGCGACGTATGGAGGGTTGGCAACAACAAGATCAAAGTCAAGGCCATCACGCAATGCCCCGGCCCAATTCGAATTGAGCCAATGCACCCGGGCGTAAACCTGGTGGCGGATAGCGTTATCTTTTGCCACTAATAAAGCCGGAAAAGAGAGATCAAGACCGACCACCGTTGCCTGCGGCAACTCAAGCGCCAGGGTGATCGCAATAATACCACTACCGACACCCAAGTCCAAGATTCGCGGCGTACCCAGCATCACACGGTCACGCAAGCTAAGAAGCGCCTTGTCAACCAGCAGTTCCGTCTCCTGCCTTGGGATCAAAACATCCGGTGTTACAGAAAAGGCGCGGCCATAAAATTCCTGCTCGCCAAGGATGTAGGCCAGCGGCTCGCGTAAGCGTCTCCTGCGCAGGGCATCAAAAACCGCGTCACAAAGGAGAGGAGGCACCTCAACCGCACCATTGAGAAAGATGTCGGATCGTCGGCAGCGCAGAAAATGGCGCAAGAGAAGAGTCGCCTCAACCGCTGCATCAGGAATCCCACCTACGGCCAGTTGCCGAGTCAGTTCATGATACAGCGCAAGTGTCTTCATCGTCGCGTCAAAGGGCAAGACGCCCTTACCTGCCTATTGAATGGTCTTCAAGGCCTCAGCCTGATAGTGGGAGAGAAGGGGATCGAGCAACTCATCAATCTTGCCCAGCATGATCTCCTCGATTTTGTATAGGGTAAGGTTGATACGATGATCACTGACCCGACCTTGTGGAAAGTTATAGGTGCGAATCCGTTCACTGCGGTCACCCGAGCCTATCTGGCTCTTGCGAGTTGCAGAGATTTGATCGTCCTGCTCCTGCTGCAACTTCGCAAGCAAGCGCGCCCGCATGACCCGCATCGCCGCATCTTTATTCTTGTGCTGTGATTTTTCATCCTGGCAGATAACTATCATACCGGTCGGAAGATGGGTAATCCGCACAGCCGAATCAGTCGTATTGACACTCTGCCCACCAGGACCAGATGATCGAAAAATATCGATACGCAAATCATTTGGTTGAATCTGCAACTCAACCTCTTCGGCCTCCGGCATAACAGCCACTGTCACCGCTGAGGTATGAATCCTGCCTTGAGCCTCGGTTTCCGGCACACGCTGCACCCGATGCACACCAGACTCATATTTAAGCCTGCTGTACACCTGCTCTCCCTTGATCATGGCGATAACTTCCTTGAACCCTCCGATACCGATGGCACTACTGCTCAAGACCTCGATTTTCCAGCCTTGGCTCTCGGCATATCGGCTGTACATCCGGAAAAGGTCGGCAGCAAACAGGGCTGCCTCATCGCCACCAGTTCCCGCCCGGATTTCAAGCAGGATATTCTTTTGATCATTGGGATCAGCCGGCAACAACAAGATTTTAAGCTGCTGTTCAAGAGAAACTTGCCGATCATTCAACTCCGCCACATCACTCTTAATCATGGCCAACATCTCGTCATCGCTTTCATGCAACAACAACTGCTGGTTTTCATGCAACTGTTCGACCGTTTTCTGATACTCGGCATACAGATCATCCATCTTAGCAACGTGGGCGTGCTCCTTGGCAAGACGCCTATACTCCGTCTGCTTGGCAAGCATCGCCGGGTCAGAGAGTTTGGCCTCCAACTCAAGCCTTTTTTCGTGCAAATGGATAAATTTCGAGAACATTCGATTAGATACCGTGGCGTATAAAAATTCACAGCTACGACTCTGCCCCAACTAACAATCCCCATCGACTACGCTCAGGGGAGCGCAGTGTCGGCAATCGTCCTCTGAGCGTAGTCGATGGACACAAGGGGAAAAGTCGAAAGCAATTCTTAGGGCGGATGCAGGCTAAGAACTCGGATAAGAACACTTTCGAGCCATCTGCTCAATGGCTAAAAAAAAACAAGCATTATCAATCAAATGACCGATAATGCTTGTCAGAAAACGAAAGGAACAAAAATTATTTTGCAGCTTGCTGATAGTGCTTTTCGTACTTTTTCATAAACTTGTCAACCCGACCGGCCGTATCAATCAACTTCTGTTTGCCGGTAAAGAAGGGGTGACAGTTGGAACAAATTTCTACCTTCATGACAGGGTTGATAGAACCCAGCTCAACGGTATTGCCACAGGCACAGGTGGCGACAACTTTATGATATTCAGGATGGATATCTTTCTTCATCAGTGTTTCCTCAACAATTTGTTATGATTGGTACAAACCAGACTCACGTCGCGGATGATGCACCATTAAGTGGCAAGATGAACTTTTCAGAGTTCAGTAAAATAAGAGCATCATTACTTACCGCATTCTCCACATTTTTTCAAGTATTCATTGTTTGAAAAAAATCGGCGTTGTTTTTGGTGCCCTTCATTTTATCCATCAAGAACTCCATGGCATCGGCAGGATTCATCGAGGATAACAACTTTCGCAAAATCCAGGCACGATTCAGCTCATCGGTTGAGAGCAGCAAGTCCTCCTTCCTGGTGCCGGAACGATTCATGTCGATCGCCGGATAGATACGCCGGTCAGACATTTTCCGATCCAGGATGATTTCCATGTTACCCGTCCCCTTAAACTCCTCAAAAATAACCTCATCCATCCGACTGCCTGTTTCAACCAGCGCAGTTGCAATAATGGTAAGGCTGCCGCCCTCTTCGATGTTTCTGGCCGCACCAAAAAAACGTTTCGGCCGGTGCAGGGCGTTCGAGTCCACGCCGCCTGATAAAATCTTGCCACTGGAAGGCATGACGATGTTGTAGGCCCGTGCCAAACGAGTAATACTGTCCAACAAAATGACGACATCTTTCTTAGCCTCAACCAGGCGTTTCGCCTTGGCAATAACCATCTCTGCCACCTGAATATGCCGTTGCGGCGGTTCATCGAAGGTAGAACTCACCACCTCAGCATTAACGCTGCGGGCCATGTCGGTTACCTCTTCAGGCCGCTCGTCAATTAACAGCACGATCAAGATAATCTCTTTATGATTCCTGGTGATACTATTGGCGATTTTTTTCATGAGCACCGTTTTCCCAGTGCGGGGTGGTGCGACGACCAAGCCTCGTTGCCCTTTACCGATTGGCGACATGATGTTCATCACCCGCATCGAAAAATTATCCTGCGCGTCCTCAAGATTGATTTTCTCACAGGGATGCAACGGCGTAAGGTTAGAAAACAGGGTCTTCTCTCGATTTTTCTCCGGCGCCTCAAAGTTAACCGAATCAACCTTGAGCAGCGCAAAATAACGTTCACCCTCTTTGGGAGAGCGAATTGGGCCGGCGATGGTGTCGCCCGTCCGCAGATTCAAACGACGAATCTGCGAGGGAGAGACATAAATATCATCCGGCCCCGGCAGATAATTATAATCAGGAGCACGCAAAAAACCAAAGCCATCGGGCAGGATCTCCAATACACCATTGCCCATATTACCATCTGGTTTCTCTTCGTGGGCAGCAATCGCCTTGAGGATCTCAAAGATCAGTTCCTGCTTGCGTAAACTGCTATAGCCCTCAATCTTGTAGGTCTTGGCGAGTTTAGTTAACTCCTCAATCTTCTTAAGTTTTAATTCTGCCAAATCCATGTAGGCAACTCTCCTTCTTGTAAGCAACGCCAAGAGGCATGATTAAATGATTATCACGGTCAGCCATTGGCCCAAAAAGACTCGCGGACAAGGAAAGACGAGGGATAATTGTTTGAAATAACAATAGAACAACTCTGCGGGGATAAATTCACTTATGATGTGTAGAGGACGAACAGACAGTATATCAAGCTGATTTCTTTTTTTGATTCAGGTTATAAAAGAGTATAAAACTATGGAAGTTTACAAGAGAAGAAGGCCGATATGTATCACGGAAGTAGTGAAGACCCCAATCTGAAAAAATCTCGCGGGGGAGAGGTGCATGACTTTCTGGCTGATGTCCGCCTGAGCCTAGCGCCAGCCAGCTGAATTACGACAGATATTTTTTATATACGGGTTATCAGATAGAACTGTCAAGCTTTTTTTCCATGCCATTCTGTTGCAGCATTATTTTTACATCTTCAAGTTGTGCAAGTGTCGCAAACCAACTGCCACTGTTATCTATCGTGTAATCAGCTAAACATCTCTTTTGAGCAAGGGGGATCTGCGCACGAATAGTGGCATTGACCTGATCTTCTGAAACCCCATCCCGTGCCATTACCCGCGCCCGACATACTGCCTCATCAGCATATACCAGCAAGACAGAGTCAAAACGCCCTTGCCACTGCACCTCATAGAGAAGAGGCACCTCAACCAGACAAGCCCCGCCACTCTGTGAAATCTTTTCATTTAACGCATCCAGCACCAAGGGATGGAGATCATGCTCAACCCGGCGGCGAAGGAGAACATCATTGAAAATGGCCTGCCGCAACTTCGCCTTCAACAACCCGCCGTCATCAGTAAAATACTCCGAGCCCAACCACGCGCGCAGATAATGCCAGCCCTGCCCTCCAGGTTCAAGCAACTGCCGCACCTCTTCGTCCGCACTATATAGAGGGAGATGGCATTCCTCAGCCAACCAACGACTCACCCTACTCTTACCGGACCCAATGCCCCCGGTTATAGCAATCGCTTGCGGCGTATTCATGGGGCGGCGGCCTCTTGCTGCAACAGTTCCAAGACCGCGGTCATATCCGCAGGGAATGCAGCCGAAAAGCTCACTCTCTCTTCGGTCGCAGGGTGCACAAAAGAGAGGCGAGAGGCATGCAGGCACTGCCTCTCGATTCCTAACTGCGCATGACGATCTTTTTTTTTCCCATAGACCAGATCCCCGGCAACTGGCAAGCCAATGGAGGCCATGTGCACGCGGATCTGGTGCGTTCTGCCAGTCTCGATACTGATCTCCACCAAGGAGAACGACCGGCCGAAGGACGTTAACAATTTCCATTGGGTCAGCGCATAGCGGCCACGTTCAGCCACCACCGCCATTTTTTTGCGATTAACTGGGTGCCGCCCAATTGGCGCACAAACCTGCCCTTGCTCGGTCGACGGCACGCCATCGAGAATGGCATGATAAATCTTTTTGGCTGTTTTATTCTTGAACTGCTCGGCCAAGCAATGATGGGCCAGGTCATTTTTGGCAACCACCATCACTCCCGAGGTATCCTTATCGAGTCGATGCACGATCCCTGGCCGCACCTGGCCGTTAATCCCTGACAGATCCGAACAATGATGCAATAAGCCATGTACCAAGGTTCCCGTCATATTCCCGCAGGCAGGATGGACGACCAGTCCTGGAGGCTTGGACAATACCAAAAGATGAGAATCCTCGTGAATAATGGTCAAATCAATTGGCTCGGGAATCAATTCGGATGGAACTGGCGGGGGGACACAGACTTGAACACGTTGCGACTCACGCACCCGATAATTGCTTTTCTTGGGCTGCCCATCGACCAGGACCAGATTGCGGGCAATCAAATCCTGAAACATCCCCCTCGAGAAGTCACCCTCCGGGAGGGAGGCGTTACAGACAAGAAATTGGTCCAAGCGCAGGCCATGACTTACCTTCGCAACCACAATCTCAAAACATTGCGCCTCATCATCATCGAAAGCGCTTTCGCCAAAGGTTATGGCACACACAGAACTATCAGACAGAGAACAAGAGGCAAAAAAGGAAGTGACGCTGCCGTCGACGCTTCACGCCGGAAAACATCGAACAGATCACAGTGGTCAGGAAAAGATATGATTGATGCTCTGAGAAACCGCGTCCTCATGAGTACGATTGGCAATGGAAATTTCCTTCACTAAGAGCCCCTGAGCAGTATCAAGCATCTTGCGCTCACCAAAGGAAAGCGTTTTATCGACCTGCAGAATGTACAAATCCCTGAGAACCCTGGCGATTTCGTACACTGAGCCGGTTTTTATCTTTTCCATGTACTCACGGTAACGCTGATTCCACGGCTGTGGCAGAATCGTCACATCACGATCTTTCAAGATGGAGTAAATCTCATCGACTTCGTCCGCCTTGATAATTGCACGCAAGCCTACATTGTCACAGGAGTTCGTCGGGATCATGATTGTCATTTTTGTTTCAATGATATTGATGACATAGAAAGACTGATGCAAATCACCAACCGACCGCGTTTCAATTGAATCGATTCTTCCAACACCATGCGCCGGATAGACTGCCATGTCACCTACTTGAAATGATGCAGATTTTTTTTTAGCCATAATGTCATTTTCCAATAATAGAAGTGGCCCCTAAAAAAAAGAAGCTTTGAGGAAGGAGATAAAACGAGGAGAACGTTACCTCTTAGTAACGTTAAAAGATAAGGGACTATACCATGCTTCCCTACAAAACGCAATCACGACATTAGCGGGGGAAAGGAACCACAACAGAGGGGGGAGAGATCAACGCCGATCAGCAGGCAACTACTTTGTCTTATTCCCATTGATCAAAGACATTGCTGCGACAGGGCCTTTCTCCAAGAGCATGCGGAGGACCTGACAAATCGTATCCATCTGCTGCAAGACAACATTCTGCTCTTCCGGAAGAAATCTCGCCAATACAAAATTTTTTACCGGAATCGCCGGGTCTGGACGACCAATACCCAAGCGAATCCTGACAAAATCTCGACTACCGAGATGACTCATCAGAGAGAGGATACCATTATGCCCACCGGCACCGCGAGAACAGACGACCTTGATACGAGCCAACGGCAGATCGAGATCATCATGCAAAACAATAATGTCCCCCGGCGGCACACGATAATACGAGGCAATAGCCCCGACCGCTCTGCCGCTCTCATTCATATAGGTCTCAGGCTTCACCAACAGGACTTGCTGCCCCCACATCGTGCACTTAGCGACTTTCGCCTGCCACTTCGAATCAGCAAAAGAGAGATTGTGCTCATCGGCGAGCAAATCGAGTACCTGGAAGCCAATATTGTGCCGGGTGCCTTGATAGTTGGCGCCAGGATTTCCTAATCCTACAATCAAACGCATCAGCACTCTCCAAACTCAATGGGCCATAAAAAAAGTCGAAAAGATGGACAAACGTCCTTCTTTTCGACTTTCAGAAAAAACACAACTAACGAAAGTTATTTCTTCTTCTTGCCTTTCACTGCGACAGGCGCTTCTACAGCGACAACGACCGGCGTTGAGACAGAAACACAGACTACGTCCTTGTCACTCAACAGTTGTACACCCTCTGGGATATTTAAGTCAGCAGCAGTGCACTTTTCATCCACACCCAAGTAGGAGATATCTTTTTCAAGAAATTCAGGGACATCCAAAGGTCGCCCTTTCAATACAACACTCCGGACAAAAACCGTCATATCACCGCCCAGATCAACACCTTTTGGCTTGCCGACATAATTCACTGGAACAGTAAAAACAATTGGAGCCTCAAGAGAGATGGCTAAAAAATCAGCGTGCACCAAAGCACCACTGACCGGCTCTCTCTGCAACTCTTTCACCATGACATGATGAGACACCTCGGCATCATTATTCTTGACATGCAGGGTATAGACCGCATTACGTCTCTGCACTTTCAGCAACGTATTGGTCAACTCCTTGATATCAACCTGCAAAGACACCGGCTGTGTATCATTGCCATACATGATTGCCGGACTCTTTCCAACCATACGCAACCGACGGGCCGCACCCTTCCCAAAAGTATCTCTGACCTGAGCAGTCAAATCGAATTGTAGCATTTGCCTAAACCTCCACCCGTGATTTACGGTTAATTAATAAAATGAGCCAGCCCTTTGTTCTTGCTCAAGAAATACACATTAAATCCATCGAAACTAAACAAACAGTGAGCTTACAGAGTCTTCAGAATGAATACACGAAATCGCATCAGCAAAGAGTTTGGCAACCGACAGGACTTTAATCTTTTTACAATTGACAGCATTATCGCGTAACGGAACGCTATCCGTAACGACCAACTGTTGAATCCTTGAGGCCTCAATCCGCTCAATGGCCGGCCCGGACAGTACCCCATGAGAACAACAGGCATAAACTTCCTTGGCACCTTTCTGCATCAAAATTTCAGCGGCAGAGCACAAGGTTCCTGCGGTATCGACCATATCATCCAGCAGCACCGCCGTTTTACCGGTAACATCGCCAATAACATTCATGGCGGCACAAACATTGGCACGTTCCCGACGTTTATCAATAATCGCCAAGTCGGCATTCAGCCGTTTTGCAAAGGCTCGAGTCCGCTCAACACCACCTGCATCAGGCGAAACCATGACAACCTCGCTGAACTTACTTGAAATGTAGTCCAAGAGGATTGGAGCGGCAAAAAGATTGTCGACGGGGATATTGAAAAAACCCTGGATTTGTCCGGCGTGGAGATCCATGGTGAGCACCCTCCGCACACCGACCACCATCATCATTTCAGCCACGACCTTGGCCGTAATCGGTACCCTGGGGGCAACTTTTCTATCCTGACGGGCATACCCATAATAAGGGAGCACCGCCGTAATCCTTCTCGCTGAAGCGCGCCGCAAGGCATCAACCATGATCACCAATTCCATCAAGTGGTCATTCACCGGCGGGCAAGTAGGCTGAATAATGAAGATATCATTCCCTCTCACATTTTCGCCGATTTCAACAAATATCTCGCCATCACTGAACGTCCTTACCTCGGCCTTGGACAATTCAATGTTCATGTGCTGACAGATATCAGCAGCCAATTTCGGATTAGCGTTGCCGCTAAATATCTGCATGTTCTTTGGCATATGCTACGAACCTCGTTTAGGTAAATCCCCGCTTAGCGGAGACTTAAATCAAGTCCCTCCTGACATCACGAAGGCACTGAAAAACACAAAATGGCTGGGGCGGTAGGATTCGAACCTACGAATGCAGGCGTCAAAGGCCTGTGTCTTACCGCTTGACGACGCCCCAGCACTTATCCAATATCATGTAAGCGGAGTCACCAAGAATACGTCCTGGTACAATTTCCGAAAACTCGCTCGCGACTTTTCGGCCACATCTAAATGCCGGAACAAGCCAAAGACAGTCGACCCGCTACCAGACATCAACGCGGCAAAGGCCCCATCGGCTAGCAACTGTTCTTTAATCGTCTGAATAACCGGATGCTTCTTCACTGTCACGGATTCAAGATCATTATAAAGAGCGTGGTCACCATCACCAACCGCAAAGTCGTCACCTAACAAAGAAGCGGCATATTCAGACAAATCAGAATAGCCGCGTAACTTATAAGGATTGGCTTCGCTTGTCAACAGTAAATTCTCATAAACCCAGCGCGTCGAAACCGCAAGGCCAGGGTTGACCAGAACCAGCCAATAGCCCCTTGGCCCCGTGATCGACTGCAGTTCGGTGCCGATACCGGTCACCAAAGCCGTTGGCATATCCGCCACAAAAAAGGGGACGTCAGCTCCAAGCCTCGCCGCCATGCAGAGCAACTCTTCCGTACTCAGCCCGGCAGCACAAAGGGTGTTTAACCCTGACAAGGTTGCCGCCGCGTCACTGCTACCGCCACCTAACCCAGCGGCCACAGGGATCATCTTGCGCAACGTAATGCTCACGTTATCATTGATCCCGGTTCGATCAAAGAAAAGACGAGCAGCCTGCCACACCAGATTCCGACTGTCTTCAGGGATCACAGACGACGGGCAACTCAACGAAATCCCGCTACCCTCGAGACAAAGATGCAGTTGATCAACAAGGTCAATTTTCTGCATCACCGAGATGAGATCGTGATAGCCATCCGGCCGCTTGCCAAGGACAGACAAAAAGAGATTGACCTTGGCTGGCGCCAAAATATCTAACTCACGAATCGGCATAAAACATTATTTGCAAAAAGTTACCAAGACGGCAATCCTTCACAAATGAGACTCTTTTATTATTGGTGGCATCGTACGGTACAGCCCCCGTCGAAAAAGGAGCATATTTTAGGTAGAAAACCGTCCCCTTTCAACAGCACCACAGATCACGCTGAGCGAACCGGCGATGTGAAACCCGTCCACATGACCGACTCGATCACCGCAGGATGTCCGGTTGTCGGACAGTAAGATGCCTCTAAACTGCTTTAGGCCCGCGCCTTAACGTAACGCATTTTCAAATCGTAGAGGCTCGTTTCGACCAA
>JAQUKQ010000026.1 GCA_028718985.1 Desulfobulbaceae bacterium
CTGGGAGGGAAAGCGATCTTGGTGATCGCAGCGACCGATGAAGAGAACAAAAAATCCAGGATTGTCCTGCGACTCAGTCCGGGGGCAGGAGTGAGCATTACCCGGGGCGATGTGCACTATGTGGTTAGTGAATATGGTGTTGCCTACCTGCACGGCAAGACTGTGCAGGAGCGAGCTTTGGCGTTGATCTCGATCGCCCATCCCGATTATCGGGCCCAGTTGTTTCAGGATGCGATCGACTACAAATTGATTCGTGCAGAACACGCCAATGTCGTGGGTGGCTTTGTGGTGTCGCTCGGCGAGCGTAAAAGGTGTGTGATGCTGGCGGACGGCTTGGAGGCCTGTATGCGGCCTATCCAGCCAACCGATGAGCAGGCGATCAAAAACCTGGTCTACTCCTTGTCCCAGGAGACTCTGTACTATCGATTCATGACCCGTACCAAGCACTTTGGCGCTAAGCAGATCCTTGATTTTATCTATGTGGATCATCGCAGTAATGTCGCCTTGGTTATTACCATCCCCGAGGCGCATGGCGAGGATATTATTGCCGTTGGCCGATATTATCTTGATGAGAAGACTAATCGGGCAGAGGTTGCTTTTGTTGTTCGTGACGAATGGCAGGGCCGGGGCATTGGCAAGCTGCTGTTTACCGAGTTGATGGTGATCGCCAAGCGGAGTGGTATTGTTGGCTTCACCGCTGAGGTATTGCGGGAGAATCGGAAGATGCAGGCGGTGTTCAATCGCTGCGGTTTAACGGTGACCTCGCACCTGGAGGATGATGTCTACAGCTTTCAGATGGATTTTTAGTGAGAAAGAGCACAGAAATGTAGATAGCTTGTTTGAGAACCTTTTGACATGGGGCTTTTTTCTGCTATCCTACGGTAGATGGTAGTCTGGATTGCGGAGGATTTTCCGGACGTTACGGTAATATATCATAAACGCAGGAGAGTACAAATGACAGATTTTCAGAAGGCGCTGCAGGTTGGCAGGCCGCCAAACATTGTTAAGTTGTTTCCGAACTCCAAGGCCTTGATTGTCAGTGGCAAGATTATTGACCGCGCTTTGATTGCCAAGGGCCGGGCCATGACCATTGCCGCCAATGGTCGCAACAACTTTGTCATTAGGGGTGTTTTGCAAGCCGCGCAGCGGGCCAATGCCTGTGTCATTATCGAGATTGCTCGATCAGAAGGTGGGGCGAAGGCCTATTGTCCAACCAATTATTGGAACATGGCGTTGCAGGTCGATGCCGCCTGTAATGAGTTAGGGATTACAGTGCCGGTTGCGGTGCATGCCGATCATTACGGCATAAAGAAAGCAGCAGATCTGGCCTTTGCTAAGGTTGAGATCCCGACGCTCTTCGAGGCCGGTGTCACCTCGATTGCTATCGATGCCTCTCACATGCCCGATGACGAAAACCTTCTGGCCAACATTGCCTTGAACCCTTTTATTCCTGCTTGGGCAGGTCTTGAGACCGAGGTCGGTGAGATCAAGGGTGATCAGGGCTTATCGACGGTAGATGACGCCAAATTCTTGATCCAGGGCATGAATGCTCATGGGATCTTTGCCGATTGGATCGCCCTAAATAATGGGACGACTCATGGCCTTGAGTCGAGTGGACAAGGAATTCAGGTGGAGTTGACTGCAGACATTCACCGTCATCTTGAGCCGTATAAGGTCTCCGGCGCTCAGCACGGCACCTCTGGCAACTCGTCTGAGCGCTTGCGGGCGATTGCGGCCCAGACCAACACCACGAAGGCCAATGTTGCCACTGCCCTGCAGATGGTCTCCTGGGGGGTTGAGGTCAACGATTATGGCAATGCGATCCTTGATGACAACGGCAACTTCATCAAAGTGAAGGGTGAGGGTGTGAGCGAAGAGATGTGGGCCGAAATGGTTGCTTATGCCTGTGACAAGGGTTGGAAGGGGGGCAATTATAAGAGCTTGAATTTGCCGTTTGAACCGAAGCTCATGGGACAGCCCAAGGCAATTCGACAGAGAATGGTCAAAAGGGTAGAGGACTTTGTCTATTCGATGCTGGTTGATGTCTTTCATGCCCAGGACACTGCCAATTTAGCTATTCAGGCGATTCTGCAGGCAGGCTCCTTTGATATGGGGGCGAAGGTGGCACGAATTGAAGATCCGTCGGAGTGGACGGAAGCGAAGATCAGGCAACGGGCCACAACCCTGGTCACCGATAAAGGGCCGGGCGGGAATTTTGACGATTGAGAGGTTGAGATCATTGAGGGCAATAAAAAAGGCCGGGCATTTTTTTGCCCGGCCTTTTTTATTGCCCTCAATGATCTCAAGGCAGGGTGTTTTGTGGGTTGTCAGCTCTTAAGTGAGGTCAAATTCTGTGCCTCTTTGATCTCATTCTTTAACGAGTTAATCTCTTTTATGCCCGGCACGTTGTCTTCCATCATCGATTTGCCGGTGTCTTCCACATCGCGGAGACCATTTTTGAAGGCTTTGATCCCCTTGCCGAGGCCAGCACCTAACTCGGGCAGTTTTTTACCACCGAAGACCAAAAAGGCAATTCCCATGATCACAATTAGTTCAGGTGTTCCTAGTCCAAACATACGAGTCTCCTTTGTGGTTTTATTACGCCTTGTTGTCTGAGTCGTTCTCGTCTTCTATCTTCTTTATCGGATCTGGCTTAGTGGACTCTTTGAAGTTTTTGATGCCCTTGCCTATTCCTGAGCCAATTTCAGGGAGTTTTCCTGCCCCAAAGACGATGACGATAATTACCAGGATAACAAGAAGTTCAGGCATTCCCAATCCAAACATGATCGGCCTCAATCGTTAAGTTTAACTCTATTTTCATTGCGTACCGCGAAAACGATGTCTCTTTATAGTCAGAAAAATTGGCCAAAGCAATCGAATTTTGGAGCGCGCCCACAATGTCATACTTGCGGGAATCATCGATAAAAGTAGCAGGGGTCAAAGAGGGAAGGTATTTTCTGCTTTCGCCTTGACAGCCCTATATCGGCTGGGTAAACCAGAGGAAACGCAACATCATGGCTCTGATCTTGGGTCGGGCTGGGCGATAACCTTTATTGAAACAGGATGAAACTATGGTGAAGATAGGCATTATCGGTGGTTCCGGGCTTGATGATCCGGAGATTTTGGCAGAGGCGAATGAGTGTACAGTGACTACGCCTTATGGCAGCCCGTCATCTACCCTTACCTGTGGGACGATTGCAGGGACGCCAGTGGTGATTTTGGCCAGGCACGGCAAGGATCACTCGATTTACCCGAGTGGGGTTAATTTCCGGGCCAATATTTGGGCTTTGAAAGAGCAAGGGTGCACCCATATTCTGGCGGCGACGGCGGTTGGCTCCTTGCGCCGGGAGATCGAGCCAGGGCATTTGGTCATTCCCAGCCAGTTTATCGATTTTACCAAGAAGAGAGAGGGGACTTTTTTTGATAGAGGGCCGGTTGTCCATAAGCCGATGGCAGAGCCGTTTTGTCCCTATCTCCGTAAACTTCTTGCCGACAATGCCGCCCTGTTGGGCCTTTGTGCTCATTCCGACAAAACGGTGATTACTATTGAGGGCCCAAGGTTTTCAACCAAGGCCGAAAGTCATATGTTTCGCAGTTGGAATGCCGATGTCATCAATATGAGCACGGTTCCAGAAGTCAACTTGGCGAGAGAGCAGAAAATTCATTACGCCTCGGTGGCGATGTCTACCGATTACGACTGCTGGCATGAGGATGAAGCCCCTGTAACCTGGGAGATGATTCTCTCCACCATGCGGAAGAACGCCCACAATGTCATCAACTTGTTTGTACAGACTATTCCGCAGATTGTCAGTTGTGACGATATCTGTAATAGTTGATGGCAAGCTTATGCTTGCCGGTTTTGAGAGCAAACCTAATTTTTTATGATAAAAATAAAGGAGATCTGTGATGCCGATTAAATCGAAAATTCGTTCCATTCCCGATTACCCCAAGAAGGGAATCATGTTCCGTGATATCACGACACTTATTAAGGATGCCGTGGGATTTCGCTTGATGATTGATAACTTGACGCAGCGCTATATTACCAAAGAGATTGACTATGATTTGATTGCTGGCATCGAGGCCCGTGGTTTCATCATGGGGGGTGCCATGGCGTACACCTTGGGCAAGGGGTTTGTGCCAATTCGCAAGTCGGGGAAATTGCCGGCCGAGGTCGTCAGTCAGGAGTACAGCTTGGAGTACGGTGTTGACACCATTGAGATGCACAAGGACTCTTTTGTGCCCGGCACACGGGTGCTGATTGTCGATGACCTGTTGGCCACGGGCGGCACAGCCTTGGCGGCTGCGGCCTTGATAGAGAAACTGGGTGGGGTCGTGGCCGAGATAGCCTTTATCGTTAACCTGCCGGATGTTGGCGGGGAAAAGAAGTTGCGGGACAAGGGGTACGAGGTATTTTCTCTGACTGAATTTGAGGGCGACTAATCCACGGGCGGCACAGTCCTGTTCCCACGTTTGGCAAGCCAGATCAAGTGCCGCCTGCCTCCTTTGCTGCCTCGCGATCTGGTCATGATCTCTTCAACGTTAAATCCCGTCTGGCGCAACAGTTTGCAAAAAGTGGGGGCGGGGCTGGCTGACCAGACGGCAAGGATGCCTGAGGGTTTGAGGGAGAGATAGGCAGACTTGACTCCAGCTCGAGAATAAAGGCGGTTGTTACTTGTTCTGGTCAGGCCGTCTGGGCCGTTGTCAACGTCGAGAATGATGGCGTCGTATCTTTGTTGGTTTGTTTGTATGAGCTGCGCGACATCGATTTCTTGCGTTGAAACCCGGAGATCATCTAAAGGGTGTCCGGCGAGGCTGCCGAGAGGACCTCGGTTCCAGGCCAACACTGCCGGGATCAGTTCTGCCACGAGCACTTTGGCCTCGCTGCCGAGTTGGCGTAGCGCCGCGGCCGTTGTAAAACCCATGCCCATGCCGCCAATCAAGACCGTGGGGCAGGGATTCTTGCTGAGCCTTGCGCAGGTGAGTTCTGCCAAGGCCTCTTCCGAGCTATGGGCACGGCTGTTCATCAGTTCACAACCATCAACCCGGATGGAAAATTCCTGCCCCCGTCTATACAGCTGAAGAGATGCGCTACCTCCGGGTACCTGGGCGCTCTCCAGAAGCTCCCAGGCAATCATGCTGGCTTCCGGTGTGAGGTCATTTTTTGAGTTTTGCGGCCAGCATCTCTCCGAATGTGCCCATTGATTGTTTGTCGGCTTTTTTCTCTTGCTGATAGTGATGGAATTCTTGGCGATTGTCCTTGTCGTCATCGCGGTCCTTGTGACGATTTGCCTCTGTCGCGGCAGGTTCTTGGTCGTCGAGGGCTGTCAGTGAGAGGGCGATTCGTTTTTCTTCAGGCTTTATCGAATCAATTCTGACCTCAACCTCCTGGCCAATCTGCACCACCTCGCGCGGGTGACTGATACGGCGCCCACGGCTCAGGTTGGAGATGTGGAGCAGTCCGTCGATGCCATCCTCCAACGAGGCGAAGGCTCCGAAATTCATGAGCCGGACAATTTTTGCCTGATGGATTGACCCTTCCGGATATTTCACCGTCACCATCGACCATGGGTCGGCTTGAGCGCTCTTGAGACTGAAGGAGAAGCGTTCCTTCTCCCAGTCAAGTTTAATGGCCACCACCTCTAAACGTTGACCGACGTGCAGGCGTTCGTTGATGTCCTCGACATGTCCCCAGCAGATCTCTGAAACTGGCAGGAGCCCTTCTAGGCCGCCGATATCAATGAAGGCGCCAAAGTTCCGGATCGAGGTGACGGTGCCGCTGACGGTTGTCCCCTCAGTCAGGGTCTCTTTCAAACGCTCGAAGGCAATGCGTCGTTCTTCCTCGAGAATGGCTCGATGGGAGACAATCAGATTTTTCCCGTTTTCACCAAATTCGATAATGCGAAAGGCGAGGTGTCGACCAATAACTTCATCGCTTTCGACTCGGTTTTGGCCAATTTGCGAAAATGGGCAAAAGGCTCGACTACTGCCGCCGATGGTGATGGCATAGCCGCCCTTGATCTCTTTTTCGACCAGACCTTCAACAGGAATGCCACCGCGATAGGCCTCTTGCAGATGGGCGTTAGCTTCAGAGCCCTTGCCCAGTTTGGTGGTAAATTGCATGCCTCCTTTGCCGGCCCCCAGGAAATAGGCAGTAACCAGGTCTCCCTCCTTGATGGTGCTTTGTCCCTCTTGGTCAACCACCTCACTCATGGCAAAATAGCCTTCGCTCTTGCTGCCCAAGTCGATAAAGGCCCACTCCTTGCTGATTCGCACCACGGTGGCGTTTACTTTCTGGCCAGCTTCTAGGCTGGTAGGCTTGGTGTATGTCTCTTCAAGCAATTGGGCAAAACTCAACTCTTCTGTCATGACTCTTTTCCTCTATTTTCGATGGATCTTTTGGTGGATGTGCAGAATAAGCAATGGCTCTTTTTTCTCTTGCGCAGAGGTCTAGGGGGAAAATCTTTGTGCTTCTGCATTTTTGCGGCAGGTTATTTTCTGCTGGTAGTTTTGAGCGTGGTCGACCTGGCTAGCTAGCGAATGGCCCTGGGGAGTTCCACCTGCTCGACCTCCATGGTGGCCGTTTCTAGGATGGCGAAACAGGGGGCTGCTGCCTCAGCTCCGAGTAATTCCCCTGGATTGATCAACAGGCAGTCACCAAGGTGTTCGACACCGTAGCGATGGTTATGACCGCAGCAGACTACCTGAAATCGTCCTTGGCTTGCCAGTCCTCGCGCCATTTCTGGATAGTGGGTGAAGGCAAACCGGATGCCCCCAGCCTCCATGGCACCAAAGATGCCGTGATGAGTTAACGATGGGTAGGTGGTGCCGCACCGTTGCGATATCAGGTGCTGGTCGCCTGCGTTGTTGCCATAAATCAGGTGCACTATGCCTGTAAATTCAGCGAGTACCGGCAACATGAAGGGCGAAATCAAGTCGCCACAATGGATGATAACGGTCACTGCGTAGGCATTACAGTAGGTAACCGCCGCTCGCAAGTTGGGGATATTGTCATGCGTATCGGAGAAAATGGCAATCCTCATTTGTCGATAATCTCCGTACCGTTGGGAGGGGTGAAGAGAAAGAGCGCGGCAGGGGCCTCTTGATTGGTAATGACTTTAGAGAAAGCCAGATCGGTTACCGTCCCAAACTTGTCTGTTACTTTGAGCCGATTCATAAGGAAGGTCTTTCGATCAACCCAGAGGTCGATAAAGTCAATTTGCGGATGATTTTTCTTCGGGGTCAACTTAAGCTGATAGGCGGCTTTGGTGTCGATAATATCCTCTTCCTCTGGACCTGTGACGATGAAATCCCGTTCGATATCGCCAGTGCCAGTGAAAAATGAGTAAGTGACATCGGACTCAAGGTAGTCTTTAGCCGGGGTTACCATCATCTGCTTCTCTTTGGAAAAATACATGGATATTTTTTTGCCGTCACAGACAAAGACCTGTTGATTCGGGGCACTGTAATCCCAGCGCATCAGTCCTGGTTTGGCAAGCACCATGGTGCCGGCACCAAGACGCTCTCTGTTGCTCATTCGGCTGGAGGTGGTTTGCGTAAAGTCAGCACGCAGCGTCTTGGTCGCGGCATAGGTCTTCTGAATCTTTTGGGCAATATCCTGTGGCGTGAGGGCTGCTGCATGAGCTGATTGAAAGAGAAACGATTGCAAGAGGATGCCGAGGATGAGCAGGGTAAACTGGCGAGTCGTGGTCATGGTAGATTCCTTGGAGTGGATTTAGTTTAAAAAGTGGCGCTCAATTTTTTAGTGCTGTCTTTTTCTTGTACGGCAGGGCTCTGTCTCTTCCCGCAAGGGGGCGGGGGCGCATGCAGTGGCTATGCATATCGCAAACACGTTACGTTTTAAGCAAATCAATCCGCCTGCCGAAGATTTTTCTGGCTGTTGCCAGGGCCGCTTCAGTGATGTCTGAGACATAGAAGCGGTTCCCACCGTTTTGGGAGAGGGAATTTTTCAGCGTGGGGTGGGCCTCGAGATAGCTTTGGACGCTTGCGCTGACCTCTTCCGAGGAGTCGATGATTTTAACCCTATTGCCAATCCGCGGTTGGATCAATTTTTTTAGCAATGGATAGTGGGTACAGCCTAACACCAGGGCGTCAATTTGTAAGGTTCGCAAGGGGTGAAGATAGCGCCGAACGATCATCTTTGTCTCTCGCTTATCGAGCCAGCCTTCCTCCACCAGCGGGACCAGAAGTGGGCACTCTTGGGCGATGACGCGGCAGTGAGGTGCGGCTGCTTCAATCTTGCGGGAGTAGATGCCGCTTTTGACCGTCGCCCGTGTGCCGATGATGCCGACCTTGCTCTTGCTGTCAGACTTGCCGACCATTGAGAGAACTCTCTGCACAGCCGGAGTGATGACGTCAAAGATTGGTAAGGTGTAGCCGCTAAGCATCTCTTCTGTCGTTACTGAGGCGGCCGAGTTGCAGGCAATGATGATCAGCTGCGCACCCTTGCTGATCAGGAAGTCAATATTCTGCTGGGTATAGCGGCGGATGGTGTCGGGGCTTTTCGAGCCGTAAGGGGTTCGTGCCAAGTCGCCGAAATAGACTAAATCAAAGCCGGGCAGGGCTTTCTCAACGGCGTGGGCAACGGTCATGCCGCCGACACCTGAATCAAAGATACCGATCATGGGATGGGGGAGGTGTGAATGGGTAAAGGGTTAAAAGGCAATAGCTCGTGTGCGAAAAGTTAGGCGATGTTGGGTGCGTTCAATCAGGGGAGTAGCCGTCTCGTTGATCGATCAGGTAGTTGCTGCCATCGATGGCCTTGACCTTGTGTTTCATCTGTGAGGCAACGGCTGCAACTTGACCCGAGTGCTGAAATTTGCCGTGGCCGGTTGGGACGACGGCAATGGAAATGCTCAGTAGTCCAAACCTGGTAGCCCTGCCTTGCCGATCTTTTTCAATAAATCCGCCTCGCGAGATATCGTCTGGTTCAATAAACAGGTTGCGCACCGACTCGAAATTGGCCAAGATTTTATCGCATACCGTCACCATTTTCTCCTCTGGCACGATAAAAACGTAATCGTCGCCGCCAACATGACCTATAAAGCTGTTTTGGCGGGCGGTTTGATCGATAACATTGACGATCACCCGGGCGACCATCAAAATTACCTCATCCCCTTGGGAAAAGCCATAATGATCGTTGTATGGCTTGAAATTGTCGATATCGACATAGCAGACCGCCATCGCTTGTTGACTTGTCAGAGCGGTCTGGATGGCGTTAAGGATGGAGGTGTTGCCCGGCAGTTTGCTCAGTGGGTTGTTGTCAAAGACACGGGTCATGCGTGCCTCGGCGAGTTGGATGCGAATCAGTAACTCAGCGGCTGCCACTGGTTTCTCGATGAGGTCGTCAACGGGCAGGGATCGCCAGTCAAGGTCTCCGCACATCTCTTCCCGCGAGAGGACCATCAGGATTGGGATATTGGTTTTCTGCAGGCAGCCGTGTGCGACACGAATCAAGTCCATGTCTCCGGTCTCGGCAAAGCCTTTTTCGACAATCAGGAGGTCTGGCGGGTCCTCCAGGAAGAGTCCGACTGCTGTTTTGATATTGCCGCAAAGAATAAGCTGATAGCCTTTGGCTTCGAGAGAGATGCGACTTTCTGGTCTATCCAGGATATGATTGCCAGCGACCAGGATGCGCGTCATGATAGGGATTCGGCTTGGGCGGTGTCTTCCGCCTTGAGCTCAAGACTGAACCCTTTCACATCCCAGAGTTTCTCTTCGACCTGGGTGAGGATTTCGTCGATATCGGTAGGGCTGAAATTCAATAGATCCCAGGCCCTTTTGCTGAGCATGGGCACCTTGGTGTCTGATGAATGACCATAGCCTAAGCCCCGGATAATGATATCGCTGAAGTGGATGATGGAACTCGTCAACTGTTCGGTTGTCGCTTGTCGCGGATCATGGTGGCAGGTGACCGGTTCGATCAGTTTTTTAGGCAGATTCCAGCCTTTGGTGAGCCATCCTCCAGCCTCGGCGTGATCGAGTCCAAGCACCTCCATCTCAGCGGCGCGCATCGAGATTTTTCGCTCACGCACCAGGCGGTTGATCATCTCGTACTCGTTGGGAAGTTCCATTTTGATAGCTACTTTGCCGATATCATGGATCAGGCCGGCGGTGCTGACTTCTTCTGGGTCTTTTACACCGAGGCGAGTGGCAATGACATTGCAGACCACCGCACACCCCAACGAATGTTGCCACAGTTCGACATCCTGTTCCTCCATCGTTTCAAAGATAGAGGCGCTGATGATCAAGCTTTTGACAACATTGAAGCCGAGAAGAATAATGGCGCTGCTGATTGAGCTTATCCGTTGTGGGAAGCCGTAGAAAGCGGAATTGACAAGTTTAAGGAGTTTGGCTGACAGTACATAATCCTGGCTGATGACTTTTCCCATCTGCTCTGTGGTCGTATCTGGGTCGTCGGCCATTTTGGTGAGTTTCGTGACAATACCCGGCAGAGTCGGCAGGTTTTTTGTCTGACGCAGGGCTGCACGAAACTCTTGACGTTTGGCATCTTCCATTATTGCCCTCGTGACTCGACCAATTTTTTCATGATGCGCTTCTTGAGATAGGCCAAAGGGGGGATCTTGTTTACCTCGGAAAAACGTGCTTCAATCTCTTGCAGCTCCTCCCGCAGGGATTTTTCCCCTGGGGTGCTGACGGGGTGGCCTTCAACTGTCAGGTGGACAATATCCATCTTCAAAAACCGCTCGATCAAAGTCGTTGTCAGAGTTGTCCCCTTTCCACATAAGACACGATTCTCCGGTGTCATTACGTCTTTGGCGAGGACCATGCTGTCTTTGGCCTGTATGGTCAGTATTTGTTGCACTCATTACTCCTTTCAATAGCGAAGCGGAAGTGGCGTGCCGTTCGGTGTCGCTTATCTTTTTCGGGGCAGGCATGGAGGTCAGGAACAATGACTGACCGATAGGCAAAAAAGCACTTATTTTCTGCATGTGGTGCAGGCCTGATGGAGTTCAAGCGCTGGGTGTCGGGGCAGTTACCAATTCGCACCAACAGCACCACGGGCGCGTCCCAAATAATCATTGTTATTAAACCAGCTCCACCACTTTTTTTCAACATGCTAATTCAATAATGACATTGACAGACTGGGCTTCGACAATTACTTTTAGGCTTGAAATTTTGATCCTGTAGAGGAGGAAGAATTATGGCGGTGCCTGTCGTTTTGCCGAAACAACAGGTAGTGTCAGTCATTTGGCAGATTGCAATTATGTAACGCCCCTCGCCAGGTTGTGAGGTGGTGCACGATCAATCATGTGCGTTTTACTGTATCAAGGAGTTTCTGAAATGCCTATTTATGAATACCAATGTGAAAATTGCCAGCAAGTGACAGAGGCATGGCAAAGTCTGGCCGATGAACCGTTGACAACGTGCCAGTCCTGTTCCGGCCCCCTGAAGAAGATGATTTCGATGAGTTCCTTTCACCTGAAGGGTGGTGGTTGGTACGCCGATGGTTATAGTGGTGGGAGTGCCAAGAGTGCTACCTGTGCGGCAAAGAGTTGTGGGGATTCTTGCCCGGCGAAAAGCGGCACCGAGTCTGCGGCAAGCTCAGAAAGTAAACCTTCCTGTGGCCAAGGCGCATGTTGTGATGCCTAATCTGCTGGAGACCTGGCGGTTGCTGGCGCATGGGGGCTTGTCTCCCTGTTGAAAAGTGTGGCGAGAGTACGATTCCCCACCTGAAATCCCTTGCTGGCAGGCGGCGCAGTTCCCAAAAACATCCAGCCCCCTCGTAATGGCTACCTTCGATTTGGAGGTGGCCATTTTTTTTGCCTACCCGTTTGTGTTCTGTAGGGTGTAAAGGAGTCTTAGTTGTCAGTCACTTCGAGGGCAGATTTCAATAGTTGTGAGTTGAGGCGAAGTCCTGAGGCAGTTGTTGCTTTGCGGTTGATGTGATAGCGCAGGCGGTTCTGGTCTTCAGTGAAAAAGATCATGCCCCCTAAGGCCCCAAAAGTATCGCTGTCGCTAACAGTGAGTATTGGGGCGTCTTTGAGGCCGAGGATAAGCTCTTTGAAGTGATTCTTTTCTGAGGTGCTGACAAACAGGATGTCGCAAGCGCTGATGTCCATGCCCTCGCTATATTCTTCATAGTATTTACTAAGGAAAGGGGCTGTTTTCGTTGTTGACAGGCTTGAGCGTAATCCCTCCAGGGCATTGTTGACAGCGGAGTCGTTGATCAGGCAGATCAGCTTTGATGAGGTCTGTTTCGTTTTTTCCTCATTTTTTGGCCAGGTGACAAACTGCAGGAAATTGTAGAGATAAACCGCTTTGAGTTCCTCTTGGGTGATTTGCGGAGAGTTATCTGCCAGGCTGACTTCCAAGACGGGAGGAGCGGTCAGAAATAAGCAGACGAAGATGATGCCCCAAGTCAGGTGGTGTAAACCTCGGGCCATGTTGGTCCGCAGGCGCATCACGCCTGTGGGTGCTTTCAGTTGCCTTGAGGCATATGTGGAGAAGGACAAGGCCATTTATGTGTTCTCGGCAGGGTTGTCTGCTGTAAGTAAATTGTTGGTGTCGCCGGACGATGTTTGCTGTTTTGTTTTCGTTGTGATCGGCAGGTGTAAGGTGATCGTTGTCCCTTGGTTAAGCGTGGAATCGACGGTGATCTCTCCGTGGTGGTTTCTGATGATGCCGTAGGAGATCGAGAGACCCAGGCCTGTCCCCTCTCCCACCTTCTTGGTAGAGAAGAAGGGATTGAAGATTTGAGTCTTGGCCGAATCAGGAATCCCGCAACCACTGTCACGAAAGCTGATAACAGCCATCTCCCCGTCTATCGCGGTCTTGATCCATATCGTTCCTTTGTCGCTAATGGCGTGGATCGCATTACGCAGGATGTTCATGTAGACTTGGTTCATCTGATCCCGAAGACAGGAGACGAGAGGGAGATCGGCGGAAAAGTCAGTGACCACTTCGATACGGTTTCGTAGGTCGTAGTGGAGCAGGGTGATGATCATTTCGATCTCTTGGCGGATATCGGTCGGCTGGAAATGTCCCTGATTTGGACGGGCGAAGGTGTTGAGGTCTGAAACGATTTTCGCTGTTCTTTGCACGCCTGTTTCAGCATTACTGAGCAGTGTTTCTATCTTTGAGATGATTTGCTTGATGTTGCTGAAGTCGGGTTGCGTCTGTTTTGCCTCGTCACCAAGCTGCTGGCTGATTTTCTTGGTCAGCATGGCAACGGCAGGAATGGCTCCGCTGATAAAGTTGAGGCTATTGTTGATCTCATGCGCGACGCCGGCGACCAGATGTCCCACCGCAACCATTTTCTCGGACTGTATCAGCTGGGCCTGGCTTTTGGTCAAGTCGGACACGGCCTTCTGTAGCTCTTCAGTTCGGAGGGCCACCCTTTGCTCTAAGTTTTGGTTGTAGGCCTCGAGCTCAGCATATGAATTTTGTAGTTTGCGATTCATGTTGATAAAGGCTGTGGAGAGCTGTCCAATCTCATCATAGCTGTTCACTCGAATGTCATGGCCTGCTTCAAAGTCACCAGAGGCAAGTTTCTGTACTGCATTGGTCAGAGTGAGTAGCGGTCGAGAGATAATATTCTGCAGTAGGCGGGCGAGGAAAAAGGCGGCGATCATGGCAATGAATCCTGCGCTGCTTAAGATGATAATCCATTTTTTGTTGCTGATGCCGATGCCACGGATGTCGTCATAGACGATAATCCTGCCGGCAATGGTGCCATTCTGCAGTGTGATCGGCCACTCAATTTTTACGGATTTCTCAGGTTCAAGGCGGCTGAGGAGAGTGGCCTTATGGGGGTCGACAACCGAGGGACTCTTGTCGTACGAGGCAAAAAGGTTGTGCTTTCTATCGTACAAGCGGACGGAGAGTATTGAACTGCGGTTTTTAAACGAATCGAGTATGGCCTCGGCGTCCTCCGGCACATTGAAGAGGAGGGCTGCGGTGCAGTTGCTGCCAACTATCTCGACCAGATTGTTCAAGTCCGTGTGGTAGTTTTTTTGAAAACTCTGCGCCACCAGAAAGTAGAACATCAGACAGACAAGTCCTACCGCCGTGCCGCTGGTCATCATCAGCAACAGGGTTACCTTGTTTTTTATCGTGACATTGCGTAGTGGCATTGTCAGCTAACCAGGTTATGAGCCAGTTTGCAAAAAACGGGCTGAGAAGTGAGATGGGTCACGTTGGCGCGTTTCATCAAAATGCGTAGTTGAGCTCAAGGTAATACTGTGGATCGTCAGGCCGAGGGGCATCCAAGGCGCGTGCGCCTGAAAAGTAGGCTGGGTATTGATTGAAGTTTTTATGAATAATCTCTTTGGCGATAAACGATATCTTCCAGTGCTTGTCGACTTGATACCAGGCGTTGGCGTCCATGACAAAGGACCATTTGTCAAATAACTCTTTTACCTGTGGATCGGTGACGGCAGCTTTTTCGTAGCGAGGGGACTCAATTGCTCCCATGGTGCCGACAAACAGATTCTTGATGATTTCATGACCAAGACGGAATTTAATCATGTGGTTAGGATAGCGGGTCCAGGTGCTATCGTCATTAGCGATTCGGATGGAAGTCTCATAGGAAGAAATCGGCTTGGCGTAGCTGTAGGATATGCCGCCCTGCCAACTCTCAGTTGGGTGAAATTCCAGACTGATATCGCCACCGACCGAGGTAATCGTTTTAGGGCTGTTGCCGAAGGTGTAAAGATCCTCGATCCAGCCCTGGGTGTTGTCGTGTTGGTTGTAGAATAGCGCCATTGCAATATCCAGTCTATTTTCCATAAGCCCCAGGATGGAATAATTTGCCTCGTAGCTCTCTGACTCCTCCGGATCGATTTGGACGTTGGTAGAGTTTGTTGCGTTGATATGTGAGGTCCATCGTTGCGGCCAAGAGTCGGTAAAGCGAAAGCCCTCTTGGTAAGAGAGTTTAACTGTCTGCTGTGGCGTGAGTTTGTAAGAGATCGCGAAACGTTTAGTCAGGGCATCAACATTGTCAGGGGCGCTGTATGGGCCATTATCGAAGGGAGGGACAGTGGCTATAGTGTCGCCGAAATAGGTTGTGTCATAGCGAATGCCTGGCAACAGTGTGATGTCGCCAAAGACCAATTGGTCCTCGGCAAAGAGACCAACCGTTGTCCAATCCCAGATGTTGTTGCCAAAATCAAAGTGTTTGGCCTCGGCACCCCAGGCGATGGTCTGGTTTTTTAGCCCTCTGTAGGTGTGGATCAAGGTGCTACCCCAGTGGACTTCATCGCCATAGCTGTAGTTGTCCCTGCACCCTAAAGCCAGGCAGTCGTTTTTTGGCTGCAAGTTGATGCCGAGTCGTTCGACCTCATCCTTGAGAAAGTCGCTAAAGACGGAGGTGGTTTTGATAGTCTGGTAAAAAGGGATGAGTTTAATCTCGTTATGACTTGTTGTCTGGAGTGTTATTTCTGGAGAGATCATAAAATTGTCAGCCTGCTGTTCATAAAATGGGGAGTATCGGCGGCCTCTGGCTTCTGCTGCCAGACGTACCTCCTCAGCCCAAGATGCGTTGGGTCCGAGATATTCACCCAGCACCGGATCGACATTTGAGGTGTGGCTGAGCAGTGCTTTGAAGTCAAGCCGAAAGAGGTCATAGCTTTTGCCGTATTGGCTCCTGAACGAAAATTTATAGTCATCGTCCGTCTTGCCGACCCTGACGTTGTCGAGGTAGGTTTCGGACGGCGTGCCGTTGACCCCATTTAGCCCCGACCATTTGTCTGTTGGTAACGTGTAGTGAGGTTTGAGCCCATTGCTCTTGTCGTAGCCCCCGTAGACGAAAAAATTGGCTTTTTTGCCGATCACCTGGCCGAAACTTGCTTCGACAACTTTGGAGTCGCCACTGCCGTACGAGGTATGCATCCTCACCCCTGGCTTGCTTGCGCCGGTCGAGCTTACCATATTCAAAAAACCATTGATGGCCCCTGAGCCGTGCTGCAAAACACCAGGACCGGTCGAGACCTCGAGCCGGTCGAGATCTCCCAGCAGAGGGCTTGACAGCTCTGAGCCATTGATACCGACAAAGTGGCGATTGTTCATGTTGATATTGTCGCGTAAGAGCAAGGTCTTGGAACTGTTGTCGATTTGCACTCCTCTGCTGCCGACCGTTGTGCCTTGCGTGCCGTGGATGACGGTGGCGAAAGAGGGAGCCATGCGGTTCAGGTAGTCGGCAAGGGATCTGATGCCAAAGGTGTCGAGTTGGTCTTTGGTTACCACATAATTGAAGCCAGGGGCCTGTTCTGCGCTCATGGCAAAGAGACCGGAGGATTGAATGGGGACATTCGCCAGTTCCTCCATGGAGAGATTTAACAGGTAATTGTACACTTCCTTTGAATCAGACTCTGCCCCATGGGAGGTGATATCTGACGCAAATAATGTTGTCACTGTGAGTAACACAGTAAAGAAGTATCTCATGTGATGACCTTTTGACTGGGGAAAGACTTAGTTGGGCTGCGTGTTTTTTCTACCTTTGTGACGATTGTATTGTGTGGAGTTGCGCTCGACCTGCTTATACTTCACATTTTGCTTGAGTGAAAGAGTCTCAGCCATGCCAATATCATATTATCTAAAAAAAAAAAATTCTAAAGCAAATTGGTTGTCAGCGTCCGATCTGCTGGCCGAATAATGTTGCAACAGGATAGGGGTGATTTGCTGAGGGCACCAGTCGTAATGAAATCTTTGTTTTGCCGTTGTCATGGTTGTTTCTCTCCTTGCCTTTCTGCCAGCTGCTTTGTATCTTTCCTCACCTTGTGTCGGAGGGAGGGCGAGGCGTTGAAAGATTGGAGACTATCATGCAGATCGATACAGAAAATGGGTGTGTCGTTTATCCTTGTCAGTGGTCATATCGGGTGATTGGCCCAGACCGGGAGGAAGTACGGACGGCAGTTGAAGCGGTCTTGAGTGGCAGGGAGTTTTTGCTCTATTATGCCAAGAGCAGCGCTGGTGGTAAATACCATAGCTGGCATATTGACCTTGTAGTGTGCGACGAAGAGGAGCGCAATCTGCTTTTCAGCCAACTGAAGGGTCACCCTGCCGTCATGATGGTGATCTGATGTCGGGTACGGTGTACATGGCTAAATTTGTCGACTGGCATCAGGTCGGACCATTGCTTTCCCTGGCAGGGTTGGATCGCTCCTTGGCTCAGGTCGGTCGGGTGATGATCAAGCCAAATCTGGTAGCTGATCAGCCGCCACCTGTGACCACCCCGGTTTCCCTGGTCACTGAAATTATCAGGTTTGTCCGGCAATCAAACCCAAAGATCGACATTATCGTTGCTGATGGTTGTGGCTCCCTGAAATACGAGACCAGTCAAGTTTTTAGTAGTCAGGGGTATACTGCCATGGCAGCGGCGATGGCAGTGTCCCTGCTTGATCTTAACTCTGCTCTGCCCCTTCGTCACCTCTCTAGCCCTCGATGTAGGCGCTGGCCGGAGATGTATCTGCCTGAAATCCTGTTTGATTCCTTCTTGATCTCGGTACCGGTGTTGAAGGCCCACTCCATGGCCGGGGTTACCCTGACCATGAAGAATATGATGGGTGCTGCTCCGCCTGCCTACTATCGGCAGAACGGCCATTGGAAGAAGGCCTCCTTTCATGAAAACATTCAAGAAGCGATTTTCGATCTGAATCAGTACCGTACTCCTGACTTCACTCTTCTCGATGCCACAGTCGGCATGCCAGAGGCTCATCTCTGGGGGCCGGTCTGTCAACCACCGATTGCAAGATTGCTTGCAGGCTCCGATCCTGTCGCTATTGATGCCTATGCTGCTGGTCTACTTGGCATCGATTGGCGGCAGATCGGCCACATCGTCTTGGCTGATGGCTGTTTGGGGCAGGCGGAACCTATAGGGGTCCGTGAGTTATGATGAGAGCGAAAGGCGTGCGTGGGGAGACGATTCAGGAGGCGGTTGTTCCCTGGTTATCTTATGTGCGTGACTTTGTGCGGGCCTATGAGCATGGCGAGAGTTTGAGCGGCACACCGCTTTTGCGCCAGAAGAGCAATGACTGTTCGATTGATCTTCAAGAAGGGGAAATGCCTCGCAAGCCGGTAACTGTTCTTCTTTGCTCCCCACACCCGGATGATGAGGTGTTGACTGGCGTTTTGCCGCTTCGTTTACTCCAAGAACAGGGGGCGCAGGTGGTTAATCTGGCTGTGACCCTCGGCAGCAATGTGGCACGGCAAGAGGCGAGATGGGAGGAGTTGTTGGAAGCCTGTGCGGTGCTTGGCTTCGACTGCCTGCAATTTCAGCAACCCGAGGGTTTCGATCTGAAGGCGGTAGAGAGCGGGGAGGGCTGGCTGGCAGGGGTGGAATGGTTGGTTGGATTTTTTGCACAACTGAATCCAAGTTTTGTCTTTCTGCCTCATGCCCATGATGCCCATCCGGCCCATATCGCAACTCATCGTCTCGTTGTTGCTGCTTTGGCCCTGTGGACGGGCACTTGCCCGGTGACCGTCAAAGCAGTTGAAACAGAGTACTGGAGTTCGATGACCGCGCCGAATCTTCTGGTTGGCGTGTCATGCAGGGATTTGGCCAGATTGCTTGCGGGGTTAAGTTGCCACCGTGGAGAACTTGCCAGAAACCCTTATCATCTCACGCATCCGGCACGATTGATGGATACAGTTCGCCGTGGTGCCGAACAAATTACTTCCGTGCGACCTGCGCGGCCTGATTTTTTGTTCGCAGAGCTGTACCGATTGTCCGTTTGGCAACACGGGCAGAGTCAGGCCTATACCCTTTGGAATGCCTGCCTTGGCCCAAATCAAGGTTTGAATGAGATTGTGGCCATCGGTTGACTTTCCCGGCAACTCCCATGGTTTTGCTGACCTGTTTTAGTTGGTCGGTAAAAATCCCCATTATTTCTGATAACGTAAGGTAATTAAGAGAAAACATAATGAAACAGCTCACAAAATCATTCCCGGAAGGGATGACCCCACTTGGCAAGTCTGCCTTCAACTTTCGTTGTCATCCTGGCGTTTCTTGTTTCACGCAGTGTTGCCGCAAACTTGAATTGTTCTTGTATCCGTATGATATCATTCGTCTTAAGAAGGCCTTGGCGATAAGCTCTGAAGAGTTCCTAAACACCTATGCCGGGGTTGTGGCGGGAAGTAACTTGCTCTTTCCATCGGTTATTTTACGGATGCGGGATAATGAGGAGTGTACCTGCCCCTTTCTTGGAGAGGGTGGGGCTGGTTGTACGGTGTATCACGATCGGCCTTCTGCCTGTCGAACCTACCCACTGGAACGGGCAGTCGACCGGACTTCACGATCTGGCCGACCTGATGAATACTATTTTATGACCAATCACGACTATTGTCATGGGCATCAAGAGGCGCAATCGCAGACAGTCTCGGATTGGCTCCGGGATCAGCGTCTTTTAGATTACAATGCGATGGATGACCTGTGGGCAGAAATGGACACCATGTTTGCCGCAAACCCTTGGCGTGGGGAAGGAGCTGCCGGCCCAAGGCAACAAATGGCTTTTATGGTCTGCTATAATATCGATGGTTTCAGACGACTGGTCCATGAGCAAGATCTGCTTGGGCAATTTAAACTCAGTCGCTCCGAGGTCACGGCCTGTGAGTCTGATGATGAGGCCTTGCTGAAATTTGGTTTTAAATGGCTGCAACTGATGCTTGATGACCGTCCAACCTTGAAGCCGCGAAGACGGTAAGGCGGGGGTGACAGTGCCAATTACGGGGGCAGGGACACGTGTTGTGCAATGGACTTGGACATCCCTTCACAGGGTTGGATGGCTATGGCTACGTTGATCATGTTGTGTGGAGCCCAAACGAACCCTCAAGGCTCACCTTCTCGAGTGTCATAGGTTCTTAAAGCAAAAAGGCTTCGACAATCAATGTCGAAGCCTTTTTGCTATTTACGTTGACGAGTCTTGGTCAGTTGACGTTATTTCCCTCAAAGGATGTTGGAAACAACGTCTGAAAACTCCAATCAGGTTGCAGGGTAAATGTAAGGGCCTCCCCGGTCTCTGGTTCGGTAAAAGATAAGGTGCTTGCGTGTAGCATTAGTCTGTGGATGTTAAAATGCTCCCGGAAGAGCCGATTGTGTTTGCCGTCGCCGTGTCCGGTGTCACCTACGATCGGATGTCTGATATGGGCCAGGTGGCGGCGGAGCTGATGCCAACGGCCGGTTTTTGGGGTAATCCGTAAAAGGGTGTAGCGGGCTGTCGGGAAACCAGCTACTGGCCACGGGAAATCTATGCATTCCAATGGCTCGTAGTAGCTGATCGCCTCCTGCTCTACCCCTTCTCCTTCCTTTTTGAGTGGGTAATCAATCACACCTTCCTCATGAAGCCATCCTCGTACCACCGCCAGGTAGCTCTTCTCGACCTGACACTCCTGGAAAGCAATACCGAGACGTGAAACGGTCCCTTTATTTAAGCCAAAGACCATGAGGCCAGAGGTGGGTCGGTCTAGGCGATGGGCAGGAAAGACCATGCGGCCAAGTTGACGCCTGAGCAGCTGCAGCAGAAAGCAACTGTCGTTTGATAATCGTGACCGATGGACAAGCATGTTTGCCGGCTTGTTGACGACAACCAGATTATCATTTTGGAAAAGTATTTCTATGGGTGGAGGCATTCGTCAGTGCACTTGAAGTTCTCCCATGTGGTGGGATAGTTTTTAGGGTGAGCTAAAGAGTACTTCGGTGGTATTGTGTGAGTTATATTCTTATACCAGTCTGCCAACATTAAATAGGAGAATTTATGAAGATCACTTTTCAAGGGGCTGCTGGAACCGTTACCGGTTCGCAGCATCTCATCGAGGTCAACGGCAAGAAAATTTTGCTTGATTGTGGTTTGTTCCAGGGGAGTCGCAAGGAGTCGTTTGAGCAGAATCGTAATGAGTTCTGTGAGGGTAAGAATATTCATTGCCTTGTCCTCTCCCACGCCCATATTGACCACTCGGGGCGCATTCCCTGTCTTGTCAAGAACGGATTTTCTGGTGATATCTTTTGTACGTCAGCAACCCGCGATCTTTGCGCTGTCATGCTCATGGACAGCGCCTTTATCCAGGAAAAAGACGTGGAGTTTGTCAACCGCAGGCGACAGAAAAATGGTCAGCGTCCTTTTGAGCCTCTCTATACCAAAACAAATGTAGCAAGTAGTATGCAACAATTTATTGGCTTGAGTTATGACCGACGCCAACAGATTTCACCAGGCGTTTATCTTACCCTGGTGGATGCCGGACACATGCTGGGCAGCGCCCATGTTATCCTCGATATCGATGATCAAGAGAGTGGAAAGCACAGGCGGTTAGTATTCAGTGGGGATATCGGTAGACCTGATATTCCTATCATTCGTGACCCAACCCCGATCCGTGATGGAGCCGATATTCTTATCATGGAATCCACCTACGGCAACCGAGTGCACCCACCATATCCTGAGTCGGAAAAGGAGTTAGAGCGTATTGTTAATGAAACAGTGAGTCGTGGAGGAGTACTTCTGGTCCCGGCCTTTGCTGTGGGGCGGACACAACAACTGGTTTACGCCCTGCATAAGTTGCACACAGCCCGGGCTATACCCGATATCCCTATCTATGTCGATAGCCCGCTTGCCACCCGCACCACCGAGATATTTAGGCTTCATCCAGAGGTCTACGATGCCGAGATTCGGGAATTTATGCTGCATGACGACGACAACAACCCCTTTGGCTTTGGTCGACTTCAGTACACCCAAACCGCGGAGCAATCAAAGGCCCTTAACAACCTGAAAGGTACGGCCGTCATCATAAGTGCCAGTGGCATGATGCAAAGTGGTCGCATCCTGCATCATCTGCGCAACCGGATCAGTGACTCGCGCAACACCATCCTCATCAGCGGCTGGCAGGCACCGAACACCCTCGGACGTCGGATTGTTGACCAGGAGGCATCTGTTCGTATCTTCGGAGAGGAATTTGCGGTGAAGGCCAAGGCGGAAGTCTTGACTGGTTTCTCCGGCCACGCTGATCGAGAAGGTCTCATTGACTTTGTACGAGTTATGGACAAGAAACCGCAGCGGACTTTTATTATTCACGGAGAAAGTGACGCTTCTGAGAGTTTGGCGGAGGGACTGCGCAGCGAGTTGGCTTTAGGAAACGTGACGATCCCGCACTCCTTGCAGTCGTTTGTGGTGTGAATGTCCTGCGAAGCGGGTGTCAAGCGAAGACCTCCTTCGGCAGAATCTTAGGGCAGTGCAGTGCCTACACCTTTTGCGGCATCCTTCCTATTGAAAAGCCAATCCCCGCCAAGCTGAATACTGCAAAAAAGAGCAGAGCGGCTTGCATGCTGGAGACAAAGGCTGGCCCTGTGGCGATGGATATGGGAAGCGCACCTAAATAGAGGGATAAGATCACGGTGATGATGGTCATGCTTGTCAGCATGCCGGATGAACGCATGGTGGCCAGAAGGCTTGACGCCATGCCATAGTCACGTGGAGTGATGCTGGCCATGACGGCGGCGGTATTGGGTGAGGAGAAGAGGCCGAATCCTAAACCCAAAAGGATCAACACAAAGCGAATCATCGACAACGAAGAGGTCTGCGAAACGGTGGATGACACTCCTAGGGCGATGGTGCCGATTACCATGCCAATGGTCGCGATTTTGTCTGGGGCGTATCGGTCGGCGAGTCTCCCCGCCAGGGGGGAGACGATGGCCTGCACAAGTGGTTGCAGCACCAGCAGGATACCCGTATCGCGCGGCGAGAGGCCTTTGACGGTCTGTAGGAAGATACTGAAAAAAAACATGACACCAAAGGAGACGGAGTAATTTATCCAGGTGGCGATATTGCTGTAGGCAAAGGTGCGGTTTTGGGCAATTTCTCGGATGCGGATGAGCGGAGAACGGCTTTTCAGCTCGACGAACACAAAGCCGATTATGCCAATAACGCCGGCACCGGCAAGGCATCCGGCGGTATCCCACTCCTTCAGGTGTGTCACGCCTAAAATCACTCCCAGTAAGGCCATCATGTAGAGCAGGCTACCCTTCCAGTCAAATTTCTCTCCATGGGCATCGGCCCACTCCGCCCCTTTGAGTTTCACCAGTGCCAGGATAAGAGCGGCAAATTCAACAGGCAGCGCGGCATAGAATATCCAACGCCAACTGAGATAAGTCGTCATCAGGCCAGCCAGGGTCGGTCCGGCGGAAAGCCCCATGTAAATGCAACCAACCACAATGCCCATGGCTCTGCCGCGACGGTTTTGAGGTACGACGGAGGTGAGGATGGCGAGGCTGGTGGAGGTAATCATGGCGGCACCAATCCCCTGTAGGAATCGCATGGCAATGAAGGTCTCAATGGAGTGAGTCATAGGTAAAATGATAGTTGCCAGGGTGATGACGCTTGCCCCGGTAACGAAAACCTTTCGACGGCCATGGATGTCGGCAAATCGCCCGATAGGAAGCAGGAAAAGGGCTAAAGCCAGCATGTACACCATTTCGATCAGTCCCAGGTGTACGGCGGTTGCCTTAAACTCACTACCAATGGTGGGCAGTGCCACTCCTACCGCTGAAAGCATAAAGGGCGTGAGAAACTGCACGGCAGCAACCACGAGGATAATGGCTGTCTGGGAGATGGGAGGGTTTTTGCTACGTGCAGTCAAAGGGACCTCGGGAGATTGCCTTGGGGGTGATTTTGAAAACGATTCTGATGGGCTGCTGCATTGGTGATAGGTCGGGTGACAGGTGCTTTGTGCTCAAGTAGAGTTAAACAAGGGTTTGTGTCTCCTGGATGGGACTACATCATACCATGTTGGCAATGGAGGATTCGAGGGGCGACAAACGATTTTATTCAATGTGCGCTTTGGCTGTTTTCAGCGCTAAATCGTTATCCTTGGTAAATAGGCTCCACGGCATTGTTGCCGAATGAACCCCGGAGCCTTTGTCTTGGCCTCGAGCGCGATACCAGTGTTTGAAGCGTTCGACAGTCGCGAACGGATGATTCTCCGTGCACAAAAGCCCGCAGGGGTTGATCTCTTTGAAGTAGAGAGTCTCATCTGGCGAGTCGTCATAGGCCAGATCTGCAGGCAGCTCGAGGTGTGAGACATCGATATGCTCTGCCTCCTTTTCATCTAACCACTCTGCAATTTTCATTGGCGTTGTTTCTCCTTTAGGGAAAGGGAGGGGGCAGCGTATTACTCTTTACTCCGTTTTTGCAGGATTTCACGCCACTTGGTCAGTCTGTCCTTAATCAAGGCCTCGTGACCACGGTTTGTGGGGTGATAATATCTGCGACCGGCAAGTTCGGGAGGCAGGTGGTCCTGAGCGACGATGCCGTCGGCATGGTCGTGGGCATATTGATAGCCTTTGCCGTAGCCAATCTCCTTCATGAGTTTGGTGGGGGCGTTTCGTATATGCATCGGTACTGGCAGGCTGCCCATCTTGTTGATGTCATGCATGACCTCTTTATAAGCCACGTAGACGGCGTTACTCTTCGGCGCGGTTGCGAGATAGACCACCACCTGGGCGAGGGCAAGATCCCCTTCGGGAGAACCAAGTGCCTGATATGAATCGCGGCCGTGTATGGAGATGGCAAGAGCTTGTGGATCGGCGTTGCCGATGTCTTCGGAGGCAAAACGGATCAATCGGCGGGCGAGGTAGAGTGGTTCCTCACCGGCTGCGAGCATGCGGGCCAACCAGTAGAGGGCACCGTCTGGGTCACTGTCGCGCAGGCTCTTGTGCAGGGCCGAGATCAGGTTGTAGTGCTCGTCTCCAGTTTTATCATAGCGCAGGCTGCGGCGTTGAAAGGCCTCCTCCACGATGTCGAGAGTGAGGATCATGGCGCCAGCATCGTCAGGCCGGAGAAGGGAGGCTGCGATCTCCAGGCTGTTCAAAGCCATGCGGGCATCGCCATCGGCCATGCGGATAAGATGACTCATGGCTGCATCATCGATGGCGATTTCTTGAACGCCTAAGCCACGCTCGCGGTTACTCAAGGCCTGCAAAATGATGGTACGAAGGTGCTCCTCGGAGAGTGATTCGAGAACCAGCACCCGGCATCGCGACAAGAGAGGTGCGATGACATGGAAGGAGGGGTTCTCAGTCGTCGCACCGATCAAGGTCAAAAGACCGCTTTCGACATGGGGTAGAAAACCATCCTGCTGTGCCTTGTTGAAACGGTGTATCTCATCGACAAAGAGCAGGGTCTGTGCCCCATCGCGCGCTCGACGCTCCTGGCTCTCCTCGACAATCCGCCGAATGTCTTTTACCCCCGATAGCACTGCCGAAAAAAAGACAAAGTGGGCGTCACTCACTTTGGCGAGTAGACGCGCCAGCGTCGTCTTACCGATCCCCGGTGGACCCCAAAGGAGAAGTGAAGGCAGGTAGCGTGTTTCAATGAGTCGCCAAAGGATTTTGCCTTTGCCCATCAGATGATCTTGGCCGACGTATTCGTCAAGGGTCTGGGGCCGCATCCGTTCGGCTAAGGGGGTGACAGCTGGGGAACTCACGGTTTCGGTTGCTTGAGTAAAAGGAGGTCAAGTCTGTCGGCAAGGCGCTCTGCTGAAAAGACAAGTGATTCCAAGTCGAGATACGAAAGGACATGGCGGTCGAAAAGGACTTTGACTTGGGCGGTAAAATTGTCCTCAGGTGCGGCCTCCCAGAAGAGAATAGATTGTGGAATCATGGGGAGAACCGGGATGATGGCGCTTATATTGGCGCTCTGCTCCGCAGAAGGTGTGCCATCGACTGCCTTGATGGCGGACCATATTTCATCCTTGGCGTGATTGGTGAAAAGCGTAGCTAAGCGGTTTTCGCAATAGGTTGCAAGCGTTTTGATCTTGGAGATGGAATTCGGTAGGCTTTCCATGCCGACCCAATTGTTTGAAGGGGGCTGATTGCCTTGGCCAAAGACGTAGTTGTAGAGCAGGATTTGATCCCTGGGGTCTTCTGGTTCATGGCCGTCAATCAACAGGCTGCTTTTGGAGAGGGAGACCTCCTGCCCGAGGTAGCGGAAGAAGAGGGTGTCTGGCAGCTCTTTATTGAAGGAGGCTCCTAGCTGTGGGGCAAGGTCTGACAGGATAAAAGGGCGGATTTTTTCCTTCAGGGAGGCAATGAACGCAAGGTCTGCCGCCTTCTGATCTTTGGGCTGTTCCTGCTGCATTTGCCCTTGATCTAACCCGGTGAGGTCGATGAAAGGGCATAAGGAGAGACTGATGCCTGTTTTGACCACTGCTGCCCCAAAGGCCAGGCATGTTGGGTATCCGCACTGGCCGCAATTGTTCAGCGGCGTGCGTTTGACGATGGCAAGGGGGCTTAGCTTGAGCATGGATTTATGGTTGACGTCTGGGGTACTCTGTGCCGGTTTAGATAAAACTGACGACCGCTGTAATGTTATCTTTGCCGCCTGCTTGATTTGCCTCGGCAATCAAGCGGTCACAGGCGTCCTCTGGAGTGCTCGCTTCCCTGAGGATTGAAGCCAATTCGCGATCTGGCAGCATCGACCAGAGTCCGTCGGAACAGAGGAGGATGCGGTCACCCGCCGTGATCGGATTTGTCGTGCATTCCGGATCTTCTGGGAAAGGGAAGCCAATGGCACGACTGACGACATGCCTGGTCATCTTGACACGGGGGCTGCTTGTATTCTGTTTGGTCTCGGACTTGCGGGTGAATTCGGCAAGGTAGGTGTGATCGGTGGTAAGCTGTCTCAATCCATGAGCCGTTAACAGGTATGCCCTGACATCGCCGACATGGCAGGTGAACAGGCTTCCACGGTTGACAAAGGCAATAATAAAGGTGCTTCCCATGCCCGAGTAGGAAGAATTCTCACAGGCCATGAGCATGATCTGATCATTGGTCTGCCGCAGGGTATGAATCAGGATGTGGCGGATTGCCTCTTGGTTTGAACCTGCTTTTTGCAGGGAGTTTGTCGTATCCAGCAGATGCACCATGGACTCAATGGCGGCTCGACTCGCCACCTCTCCTGCGTTATGGCCTCCCATGCCATCTGCCACCATCATGATACGTGACTGGGGCAGGATGACAAAACTGTCCTCATTGTTGGGACGAGTTCTGCCCGTATCCGTGCGCCCAAAAAGAGACAGAGGCTGCTGGGGAGATTGAAATAGATTTTTAAGAAAATTCCAAATCATAGACTACCATCCAGGCAATTATGGCACCATCATTGCGGCCAGCCAGCACGATATGGGGTTGCGGGCCAACAGCCAGACTCCGGATGCCATCACCACGACCATCGAGAGTGTGGAGGCAGAGGCCTGAGTCCAGGTTCCAGATTTTAATAAGATCATCATCGCTGGCGCTGACAAAGTGATTGTTGTCAGCCAAGATCATGGCAGCGTTAATGGCGTCGTCATGGGGATTGAGTGATTTGAGGCATTGGCCTGTTTTGCGATGCCATATTTTCATGGCACGGTCAGGGGATCCCGAGAGAAAAAATGCGCCATTGGGGGCAGCTGACAAGATTGTCACCGGCTGGGCATGGGCTTCTAACTGGCGATGGCATTGCCTGGCACCTTGTTCCCAAAAACAGAGTGCGCCATCCTCGTGACCAGAGACAAAGTCGTGTTGCTTGTCGAAGTAAATAATCGAGCGGGCCGGGCCGTTTTTTTCGTTGAGGTGGGAGAGTGTTTTGCCGGAGAGCAGATTGACAGTAAACATCTGACCTGTTTCACATCCGTAGGTGAGAAGTGTGCTGTCTGTGCTGAAAGTGAGTGCTGTGACCTTGCCAGGGGTCATAATCACTTTGTCGATGGCACCATTTTTCAGCATTAATAGGTGAATGCTGCCGGGGCTGGCCAGGGCAAGAAGCTCTTGGACTTGGTCTGATGTCTCTGCAGGTTGGCGAGGACTGAGGGCAATGGCAGTGACATTTTGATAGGCGTCGAGAACTTTTGTTTTGTGTCCAGACCCGTATCCGTGGAGCATGACCTTGCCGTCTTCACTGAGGAAGATAATCTTCGAGCCGGACATCGTGGTGAGCCAGTTTACCGCGCCTCGGCAGGCGGGTATGGTCATCAGGCGAATGACACTCTTGATCTTTCTCCTGTTGCCCTTGCTGACGAGTTTACCATAGATGTCGATGAATATCTGATCCTTACGGTAGCCGATATTTTCCCAACTTCGACTTAAAACTTCGTGGCATTTCTGATACTGCTCCTTGGCAAAGAGATCGACGATGTTCCGTTGGCTGGCTAAATGGAGTTGGCTGGTGCGGAAGACATCGGCAGAATTTTTTGGCAGGCAGAGGACATATTCAGGGAAGAGAGGTGCTGTTTTGGGTGCGGCCTCATTTTTGTTGGCTGCTTTCTCTTCTGATCTGGGCTGGATGTTTTTTTTGAGTGCGTGAGAGAGCAACTCTAGGAGTTTAGCGTGAGGCAGCCGTTGCCTGACTGCCTCTGTCTCACGATAGAGGCTGCTGACAGGGTGTTTGTCTGTACGCCAGCGCAGCAAGGTGTCGTTAAAAATTGCCTCGGCCAGGCTGTCGTTGATCTCCATGGCGCGGTGCAGGCATAGGGTCGCTTCTTTAACCTTACCCAGTTCGAGATATGAAACGGCTCGATTATTGTAATTTTCGGCCTCCAGGTCGGTGAAGTCCACCTCCATGTAGGGGCAGTCAACACGGTAGAGGTCGATGTGTGCCTGGTTCAGATCTGCGCGCAATTCTTTGAAGGTCTGGTAGCGCAGGTCAGGATCGTGGGCCACCGATTTTATCAGGAGAGTGGTCAGTGATTTTGGAAAGTCTTGGGCGCTACCTGCCGGTGTAGGTTTGAGAGGCTCTGGTATCTGGTTGTTTTTGTACGGCTTTCTGCCGCAGAACATCAGCCACAGGCAGATGCCGAAGGAGAAAATGTCAGCTCTGCGGTCAACGCCATGGGTGTCACGGAATTGTTCGGGCGAGGAGTAGCCTGGGGTGCCTCGAAAACCGATGGTGTCGTTGTTGTCGGAGTGGTCGGGGAGCGGTGTTGAGGTGTTGCAGTGCGCATGCTTGATACTCTGCACGATGCCGAAGTCGGTTATTTTGACGAGCGCGTTCTTGGTGACCAATATGTTCTGTGGCTTGATGTCGCGGTGGATGATACCTTTGGAGTGGGTGAATTCCATGCCATGGCAGAACTGAATGGCCATGGAAAGGGCGGTGCGTTGATCTCTGCAGCGTCCGGCCTTGAGCCATGAGCTTAAGTCGCCACCATCAACGTATTCAATGAATAGATGGGGGACGCGATCGATGGTCATGACGTAGAAGCAGGTCGCGACATTGGGGTGCATGCCCATTCTGACCCAACTGTCCGCCTCGGTGAAGATGCGCTTGGCTCCCTCTTCATCGGCCAACACCTCGGGTCTCGGCACTTTGATCGCCACTGGGATGTTCCAACCAAGATGCAGGGCGATGTAAACTTTGCCCATGGCACCGCTGAAGACTTGCTCGACTTTGTAGCGGTCAAGAATCGTGTCGCCAGGGCGCCACTCTGTCTCTTGCGGGAGTGACACAACGGCCGGTAATGGCGTCGATGTGCCTGTCGTCTTGGTCAGCCTGAATTTGTCGATAAAGCGGCTCAGCATGATCCGGTCTGTCAGTCGAAGCGAAGGCTTACGCTGCGGATGGAGATAATGTCTCCGGAACGTAAGATCTGCTCACTGCTAATCTTGCAGTCGTTCAAATAGGTACCGACCCAGGATCGCTGTGGTACCAGGAGGTAGTCGTTCTCTCGTTTGATGATATAGGCTTGGGCCTTAGCGACAAACCAGCCTGAGACGACCAGGTCGCAGGAGGAGTCGCTGCCAATCTTGAGGCTGCTGGTCCCCGCCAAGGAGAGGGTTTTCGGAGAGGCATTTCCCTTGATCACCGTGATTTTTGGGCCATTGCCTTTGGCTTTGAATTGAGTTGAGGGGGATGGTTGCTTTTTGCCGGTAACAAAAACTGTTTCATCGTCGATGTTCATCATGTCAGTTGCAACCGAGGCGGAGACGCGGCTTGCTGAGTCCGTTGGGTCGGCTGGGGCCAGGATGAATTTACCAAAGACAATCGTATCACTTTCCGAGACCGGTTCGTCGGTGTCGATTTTC